>NZRT01000061.1 GCA_002696345.1 Myxococcales bacterium | reverse complement strand
ATGCCCACATCCAAGGCCACCAAAGGTCGCCGATGCATCCAGGCAAAGGTCATTTCATTCAAGGTGCCCGCACCACCGCCCACCGCCACCACCACGTCCGCCCGAGCCACGAGGCCGTTGCGCATATGCCCCAGGCCGGTGGGCAAGGCGATGTCCACCCACGGATTGGCCTTTGCATCATCGGGACCTGGCAAAATTCCGATCACATCGCCCTCTTGGTAGCGTTCCGACTCGTGGGCACCCCGGCTGGCTGCCTCCATCACCCCGCCACAGCCTCCGGTGACCAACCGAAAGTTCGCATCCACCGCCAGGCGACCCAGCGCTCGGGCAGCCACATAGCGGGGGTCGTCTTCGGCAACCGAGGCATCGCCAATGACGGCAAGCAGTGGGCGTCTCTTCCTGTCCATCACGGCCTCCCTTTGCACCGACTTTGACGGTTCGGGTGACTCTTGGAAAGCCATAAGCTCTGGGCTGAGTCCTTTGCGGAGTTCATGACGCCTAAGACCTACCGTTGATCCCTTGAAGAGTCACAGTGAGCCGCCGACTTCGAGCCCGAGTCCGGTGCTCCCAGACATAGATCCCTTGCCAAGTCCCCAAGCCTAACCGTCCGGCGGACAAGGGCACAGTCAGGGAGGTTGCCGTTAAGGCACTGCGCACATGGGCGGGCATGTCATCGGGACCTTCAGCGGTGTGGATGTAGAGGGGGTCTCCCTCCGGCACGAGCCGAGCAAAGAAAGCCTGAAGATCACGCTGCACATCAGGATCTGCGTTCTCTTGGATGAGGAGCGACGCCGAGGTGTGATGGATAAAGATATGACAGAGCCCCTGTTCAAATCCAGCCTCCTGAACAATCGCTGCCACCTCTCGTGTGATCTCTCGAAAGCCTTGGGACATGGCAGGCAGTGTGAGTTGGGTCTGAAACAAATCCATGGTGTTCTCCGGGGACCGAGCGCTTTTAATCGTTGTAGCGTCGGGGGGGCTTTCGACCCGCTTTCACGCTCGAACGCTGTTTTTTTCCCTGCAGGCGACGTTCTACGGAGCCTCGAGTTGGCTTGGTGGCACGACGGGGCTTTTTGACCACATTCAGGGCTTTTAGACGGCTGGCCATGCGTTCAAAGGCAAGCTCTTTGTTCTGCAACTGACTGCGTCGCTCAGTGGCCGTCACTGTCACGCCACTGTCCCGGTGATGGAGTCGGACAGCGGTATCTGAGGTGTTTCGATGCTGACCGCCCGGGCCGCCGGCTCGATAGGTCTCTAAATGGCAGTGTCTCTCTAAACTGGCTCGATCCGTGGGGTACCGAGGCACTAACTCACCAGTCGGCTCAACCAGGGCCACTCCATGGCTCGACCCACCACATAGGTGGTCCAGGCCCCATAGATGACAATAAGGATGATGCCTCGACCCATCCCTGCGTAGACCACCTTGCGTCCCCGTTCATCTTCGCCGGTTTTTGCCAACAAGAAAGTGGCGAGGACGATGAGGCTGAGGATTAGCAAGGCGATGCAGAGTTCGACGATTCCAGCACCGCTTTCAGGGGCCTTCAGGGGTACATCACCGTAAATCAGACCGTAGAGTGCAAGGGGCAGACCCAGGGCGAAACAAATGTCGAAGACGTTGCTGCCGAAGGCGTTGGACACGGCATCATCATAGTCGCCCTTCAAGGCGTTCTTGTAGCTGATGATCGTGTCCGGAACGCTACTGGCTGCTGCGCCTAGAATCACTGCCGTGAAGAAGGCGGGGACGCTCAATGCCTGAGCCGACCACATCACCGCCTCGGCAAGGAAGTAGCAAGCGACGGCAATGACCAGAGTCGCTGAACTGAGCACGATCCAAGCCCGACGGGCATTGAATTCTTGGCCACCAAAGAGGAGGTGGTTGAAGTCGAAGGTGATGAGCGCTTTGAAGAAGCCTGGCGCCTCTGCGCCGTCTTCTTGTTCTTCTTCTTCCTCTTCTTCCACGTCATCGCTACCGCCCAGCCCACGCATCAGCACCGCCGCGTAGATCCCGTAACCCACCATCAAAACCACACCCATCCACCAAGCCAGGGCCGTGAAGCCGAGGAAGTAGATGAACAGGAGTTCGGCCATCACAAAGAAGAAGGCGTCTCGAACCAGCGTGCTTTTACCCAGAGCAAGCTGGGAGATCTGTACGCCTTTGACCCCTTTGATCGTCACCGCCAAAATGCAGACGGCAGGGATCACAGCGGCATTGAAGATGGCGCTGCCAGCGCAGGTGGCAATGCCCGCGGAAAATCCATCTTGGTCGTGATAGACGAAGAGTAAAAACAGGGTGGTGAAGAACTCGGGCAGGGAACTCGCCGCCGCCTCGATGGAAGCCCCCCGAACCCCTGGCGCCATCTTGTACACCTTGGTGCCTAAATAGTCCGAGGCGCCCTCAAAGGAGTCGCAAGCGTACTTGATGACGTACATCGTGGCGAGCACGAGTCCGAGGGACATGAGCAAAAGATTGAGGTCCATCACAACTCCGTCAGTGGAGGGCGCTATGGCAGAGAACGACGCCGAACGAAACGCCTTATCCATGGGGCACCTTCCCCCAAGGAGAACCATTGTTTAGAATCCCCACGCCGATAATCTCTCGAGGGGGGGGGATGGAGTCACCGGTGGGCGAAGACATACCGGCTGCCAGTGCTTTTGAAGAGGCGCTGCGGAATTGGCTTCTTGAAGCCGATCGCCTCGAAGAACCCCCGGAGCAGTTGCTCCATGGTTTGGTGGACCAGTTCGCCCAACAGGGCATTCATCTCCTCACCAGTTCCGCACTCGTTCGTACTCTGCACCCCCAGTTCGAGATGCTCGCCCAACGCTGGCGACCTTTCGTGGTCGAGGAGATAAAAACCGAAGGTACGGAACGACTCATCGGACACCGAAAAGTTCCCGGTAAGCGCGGGGTCGTGGATGTGTATCTCTTCGCCCATGGACACAGCCAAGAAGCACTNTATCAGACAAGCCCGTTCAAAGCGGTCCACGACGCTGGGCATCCGTTGCGGTGGCGGTTGGGGATGGAAGANGCCGACCTTCGCTTCGAGGTCATGGACGAGTTGAAAGCCCGAGGCGCTACCGATTATCTGGTTTTACCCATCGCCATGCAGGCACCGTTCGCAGCCGGCGTCAGTTTTGCTACAGCCCATGCCGATGGCTTTCCGGCGGGATTTCAACAGGACCTTGAGCGCCTCGTGCCTCTGTTTGGCTTGGTCATGAGCTTTTCACTGGAGCGGATCAGTCTGCGCGAGATTCTCATGGCCTACCTCGGCCCCACCGCCGCCAAACGAGTCCTTCGAGGGCAAATCGTTTTGGGACAGGTGCAATCGCTGCGAGCCGTGATTGGTTTTGCAGACCTTTACGGACTGCGTCGCCATGTGGACGACGTCCCCGAAGAGGACCAAATGAAAGCGCTGTCGCTCTTCTTTGGTGTCGCTCAATCGACGGTGCGAGCGGCTGGGGGTGAGATTCTCAAGATGATGGGCGACAGTTTGCTCTTTGTGGTCCCCTTAGAAGAGGGAGTTCCGGAGCGGATTCGGGAGCGAGCGTTGGACGTTGCACAGGACGTTATTCGAAGGTCTCGACGNAATAAGTTGCTGCAAAAGTATGGACTTACNGTGTCCCTGGGACTCCATGAAGGTGAGGTTTTATTGGGCAATGTTGGTGCGCCCTCGCGACTCGACTTCACGGTTCTAGGTGAGGCGGTTAATCTCGCCGCTCGACTGCAAAATTGGGGTGGTATTCATGGTGAGCCGATTGTCCTTTCCGCCGAACTCGCCGGCAAACTGAATCGAAATTTTCGTCAACTCGGGACCCTGGAACTGAAGGGTATTTTAGAGCCTCAAGAGGCCCTGGCACCCCATGAGTAAGCTCAGTTTACAAGGCCGTACATGGCTGGCGGANAGCACNCGNTGGTTGCTGGATCCAGCTCGCCTACANGAAGCCCCAGACCGCTACCTTTTGAATCTGATGGCTTACCTGAACGGCTTCGGCTTGGATTTGGCGGGAGGCAGCATCATTCTGCAAACGATGCATCCGCAGTTGGAGATGATGATCCAGCGTTGGCGTCCACGGGGAGTGGACGAAGTGGAGGTGGGCGAGTTGCGGACGTTGATGGGGAGAGGTCGAGTCGCCGATGACGCTGGATTGGTGGAACTTTATTTCCTGCGTCACGGCCACACCGACGAAGCGGTGTATCGGCAAAGCCCCTTTTACCATGCTCAACAGGCCGGCGAAGCCAGNCGGTGGAAGCTGAGTGAGCATCGAGTTAACCCTCGCTTTCCNATCTTTACNGATCTTCTCGCACGGGGAGAGACAGACTATCTCGTNACGCCGCTGCCGCTACCCAANCCNTATCGAGCGGCACTCAGTCTCTCCACGCGTCATGCAGATGGCTTTCCAGAGGACATGCTGGTGTTTATCGAGCACCTCCTGGCNCCCCTTCGCTTGTCGCTTGCCCACAAGGTGGAGCGGATTACGTTAAGCGAAGTCCTCAGTGCCTATCTCAGCCGGAGTCCCGCCCAGGAGGTGGCTCAAGGAAATGTCCGTCTCGGGCGTTTACGTTCCCTGGATGCGATTGTTGGCTTCGCCGATCTGCGAGGATTTACGATGCTGTCGCAAACACTGCCNGGCGAGGTTTTGGTCAACACCATGAATCAGTTCTTTGCAGCCATTGAAAAGGTGGTGCGTAGAGGCGGCGGAGAGGTCTTGAAGTTTATGGGGGATGGGGCNGTTTTTGTCTTTCCTTGCGAGCCAGAGAACGAGACAGAAGTGGCNGACCGAGCCGTTGAGGCNATGGCTGGTCTCGGAAGTCGACTTCAAGAGAAGCAAGCCGCGGAGGGGGTGACTTCCTTGCGCTTTGCAGCCGCGCTCCATCGGGGGCAGGTCCGTTATGGNAATGTGGGCGCACCGGATCGCTTGGACTTCACCATCATCGGCGCCGACGTTAGCAAAACCGCNCGTTTGGAAGAGNTTGCTGCCCGTCATGAGCGGGAGTTGGTGCTCTCTGCCGAGCTGGCTCGTCTTGTTCAGAGACCTGTGACCTCATTGGGTCATCACACTCTCAAGGGCTTCAAGGAGCCCCACGAGGTCTTCGTTCCTGCCTNAANGGGNGCGTTAAGGGCTTTGTGCTTCCCCTTCTGGGACTGCCATGAGGTGCTTTTTAAAGAAGCGTAGCGTCGCTGCGATGTTGATCGCCCGGTTCTTGCGTTTGCGAACCCCATGGCCTTCGTCCGGATACAGGATGACCTCCACTGGGATTCCTCTTTCCTCAAGTCGATGGGCCAACTGTACCGTTTCGCCGGCGGGTACACGGGGNTCATTGGCCCCATGCAGCAACAAGAGGGGGTCCCGAAGTTTGTCCAGGTGGGTGATGGGGGATAACTCCACCAGCGCCTCCATATCCTTGTCTAAGTAACCGTACTCGGATTCTCGCAGTTTGCGGCGATAGGGCGCGGTGTTCTCCANAAATGTCACCAGATTGCTCATGCCCACATTGGCGGCACCGGCATCGTAGCTGCCGGCGAACATGGTCATACCCACCAAGGTCGAGTAGCCGCCATAGCTGCCACCGGCGATGCCGACTTTCGGCGCCTCGCCGTTGTGGGCATAAGCTTTCTTTACGTAGGACGCCGCATCCCGGATGTCTGTGATCACATNCAGGCGTTTGGCGCGGTTGTCCGCATGGAGCCAGGCTTTGCCCAAGCCTGAACTGCCTCGAACATTGGGTTTNGCGACGATAAACCCAGCCTCCAANAACAACTCATCATAGGGACTAAAGCCCGGATAGGAAGCGCTCTCTGGGCCCCCATGGAAGCGGACGATCACCGGGCATAACTTCTCAAGACAGGCTGCCGGGCGTTTCACGAACATCGGGATGGGGGTACCGTCAGCGGCCGGATAGGTCACCAACTCGTCCTTGGTGAANCGAGCCGTGTCGACCTCAGGCGCCGAGGGCAGGGTCCACTGTTGCAACTGGCGGGTTTGCCAGTCCCAAACGTAGCTGCTCCGGGGGCGATCATGATAGGTGACCCCGACCGCCATGTAGCGCCCATTTTGGCTTAGTTTACCCAAGAGTGTGTGGGTGGCTCCTTCAAAGTTCGGACCCTCGATGGGCTGTCCTTCCATGTCCGAGAAGGCGAAGGAGTAGCGGCCATCTTTGACCAGGCGNAGATGGATGCGAGTCTTCGATCGGTCCGTGAAAAAGGAACTGATTTCGATGCCGGTTTTCGGACTCAGCGGCACCAGTTCGCCGTCTCTCAGGACGTAGAGTCGCTTGAAGTCCTCAAGTTTGTTGGTCAGAACCAACACCTCGCCCTTGTCATTGAAGGAGACGCTGTACTGCTCTTCTTCGTTCTGTCCTAGGATCGGGGTGAGTTTCTTATTGGTCTCATCGAAACGATACACTTCTCGTGACGTGTTTCCCTTGGCTTTCACGAGCAGCAGTTGGTCACCCTGCTTGTCCGCAAGGAACCAATAGCCGGGCTGTTCTGACACCACCTCATGGCGGTCTTCTGCTACCAAGTAGCGATAGAGGGTGTAATCCGCTCGGTTCTTGTCGTTGGCCGTGTAGTAGAGGACGTTGGCATCCTCCGCGGTCCACTGGAGGTTGACCTTCACTTTTTTCGCTTCCTTGATGGGCCGAAGCGCACCACCCGAAGTCTTTAAAAGGTAGAGGCCGAAATACTCGCTGCCCGCCGAATCTCGTGACACCACAAGAGTTTTGCCGTCGCTGAGTAGCCCCCGCAGATAGGTGCTGTCCTGTCCACCGGTGAGTTGAACCGGAAAGGATTGATCCTTGCTCAATCGCCACACTTGGTTGGTTCCGGTGACCGACCAATTCATGAACACATCCCAGCCACTGTTGCTGATCATGCCGCTGGAGGGCGAGCGAATATCCAAATAGCTTTGGATTCGGGTGAGTTCCGCACTTGGAATACGCGGTGGCGCATAGGCCTCAAGGATCTCCGGAGAGACCGATCCTTCACCATGGCCAGCATAGTCCAAAGAGGTCGGCACAGAGTTCGCTGGCAAGCGATGGGAGGACTCAAACCGCTTATGGAAGGTGGCGAAGGACGCGAGGATGACAAAGAAGAAGCAAAGTGTCGCCAGGGTGGAAACCACCAAAAGTAGTGGGGGGCGGTCACTGAATTGGGGTGCGGATCGAGGGGGTTCGCTGGGCTCGGCCAGACGGCGAAGGGCCAATCGCTGCATACGCGGGGTAAGGACCAACTCGCTGAGGCCGATGGCATAGAAAAGAGAAAGCAAAGAGAGCGCGAGCGCCGGACCGATCATGCTGGGGTCGGACATGTTGGCGAATATGGACACCATCCCAATGAAGAAGCCCGTTCCCCCCGCAGCGAGAATCAGTTGACGGCTGGTGTTGAAGACCCGTTGATGCACATCAGCCTCAGCCAATGGAGTCGACTGGCTGCTTTCGGACCAGGCGGCGATCAGCGTGGGAAAGGAATGAAAGCTCAGGCTCAACAAGCAAGGAGCGATCAGGACAATCATCACGGCGGTGGTATCGATAAAGATAGCGATCCATGAATCGATCGTCATCGCAGCGATCAGCAGAAGCCCGGCCAGAACCTTGAATCCTTTGCGTGCGATGGGATGGGCGCCCCGAAGGGCAGCGACATCCTCTTTGGCTGCATCGGGGAGAGACGCGTCGGCTCGCCCCCCTATTTTGCGCTGCAAGGGCACGACCAATAACTCGGCCAGGACCACAGCGTAGAGGCTGGTCAAGAGAGCCACTGCCAGGGCCGAACCGATGGTGTTTGGATCCGACATGTTGGCGAGCATTTTGACCAGGCCGATGAGGGTGCCCGTCACGCCTGCCCCACAGAGGGTGACCCGTAGGGTCTGGAGGACATGCTGATGGGCAGCGGCTTGATTGGCCGGAAGGGGCTCGGAAGCCAGTGCCGCTTCCATTGCTTGGCCCAAGCTGTGCCATCCGTGGGCGCCGAGGGTAAAAAGAATACCCCCCATGACGACCAAGATGGCCGAGTACAGATCGAAGAAGAGAAAGAGATGAAGAAGGTCTGGATTGGCGGCCGCCAAAAGGAAAATAGCGACGGCACCGATGAAGCAGAAAGCGCGGACCAAAGCGTTAAACTCCTAGCTTGTTGGGATTAATCGAGCACGCTGAGTATCAGGAAGAACAAGGCGAGAGGTCCGATGATCACACCTCCCATGCTCAAGGGGGCAGAGGCACTTGGTGGCTGGAGAAGGTGGTCGATCATGTGGGGAGGCGTGGTGTCATCGGCGCCGAGCATGACGCCGACTCGATGCATCAGCGGTCCACAGATGAGCAGTCCCAAAAGCACCCCGTAGAAGAGACTCAAGATGGACACCGCCATGGCCGGGCCGATCCGTGTGGGGTCTTCCAGATTCCTAAGCATGCCCACAGCGCCAATGAAGAAACCCAATGCGGCCATCGCCATGAAGAGGTTGCGACCGTTTCTGAGGGTTTTGTAGGCCTGCCATTTGTCCTGGGCGCTTTTCCCCTCGCCACACCAGTTGACTCGAAGGGCTTGAAGGACATGACCTCTATGTTGACTCAACCAAAAACAAAGTCCGCCGATTGCGACGAGGCCAAGGGAAGTGGGGTCGATGAAAGAAAGCTGATCAGCGGCGAGGACCAAGATGAGATAGCCCATAAGAATGAGAAATGCAGAGATCATCAGCTTAGTCCTCCTCTTGCTGGCCCACGACTGCTTCACTGGGCCCCAGAACTTGAATCCGGCCGATGAGCGGTGCGACGATGAGTTCCGAGGCGATCACGGCGTAAAGACCCGTCAGGAGCGCCACCGCAAGGGCCGGGCCCACTGCGGTGGGGTCGCTTAGATTTTGCAGCATATGGACGAGACCGATGAGAAACCCCAGGCCTCCACAGGCACAGAGCAGTGCGCGCAGACTCTGCAAGACCTGACGGTGCTTCGCGCCCAGCCCGGCTTCCACGGGTTCCTCTCCATCCGCAGCGCTGATGGCAGCACCGAGGGCGCCAGGGCCGTGATATCCAGCAGCCAAGAGCACGCTGGGCACAATGACCACAATCGTTGAAGCGGCATCGATGAAGACCAGGCCTCCACCCGCCGCCATGACCAGACCAATAGTTCCTAAGCCCAGTAGTAAGAACAGAACACGAATCATCATGACCTCCGACTGAAGAAGCACGAGGCACCAGCATAACATCGGGCGAACTCAACACCTAGAGGGCGCTGCAAACGCTGGCATGCCCTGTGTTATGACGAAGAAATTAAACGGTAAAGACAGGCTGTGAGCGGCCGGCATCCGCCCAGCGATCGAGAGATTACGCTCAGGGAAGTGCAGACACAGCCAAGCCACTCAGCAGAACAACCCCCACGTGCATTATCGTGGTGACGATGGGAGCCATGGCGCCGGTGCTTTGCAATGCTCGATGAATGAGGGGCGATGGGGCCGCAACCGTAATGCCCAATTGGGCACCGACAGGGGCGACGACTGCCCTCAGAGGGCTTAGGGCCCCGTACAGGTTTGGTCGAGTTGAAGGGTGAAACTTCGAATGAGACTGTCCGGTTCCTGAGTCTCCACAAGGCCGGAGGGTTCCGGATCACTGCCAGGTCGGCAGTGGTCGCCATCGCCGTTGACGTCTTGCCAGCCATAAAGACTCAAGCCTTCGCCGTGGGTTTGGGGGATCGCTAGCTCCTCGTCGATGGCACCAGGGCCGTCGAACCATTGGGTCTCGATGACCATATTCTGGGTTTTCAGCATACCCTCACCCCAGTGGGTATGGAGAAACCAGATTTCCACAGGGCCGGTGGCAGCGCTGACGACATCGCCTTTGACTTGCACGATGCGGACGGCTTCCGGTGGCAAACAGGCGGTCATGCTGAGGATGATAGCCAAGAGCGACAGGCGGATCATAAACGCCTCCTTAACCCCAGGCTCAGTCCGGGGATGGCAAAGCGGCCGTCGATTTCACTGAAGCGAAAGGTGGTCTCAAAAGCCCATCGCTCGCCAAAGGGGAAAAGGATCTCAAGATCGGCCGCCCAACTGCTCAAGCGTTCCCATTTGAGCCCGGTGGTTTTATCGTCGCCCTCGAGGCGCTCGGTCCGTCGAACACTGAGGAGTTCTCGATCCCATAGTTTGAGGCTCGGACGAAACCTGCAGGTATGACAGGAGAGCGTTAGACTGCCTCCGATCTGAGGGCCTTGAACCGACAGTTCACCTCGCTGGTCTGCATAGCCCAGGCTGAGCGCTGGTTGCAGTTGCCAGCGGGCGCCGATTGGCAATGCGTAACCGGCTTCCACGCGACTCTCCCACCGGGCGAAAGACGCCGTTTCGATCTGGAGATCCACTTCGAGACGAGAGGTGAACCGACGAGCCACACCCACGCCATACCAGGGAAACCCGGCGCGCAGGCTGACTTCGCTCTCACCCACAGTGCCTGGGCTCATCAGAGCGAGGGGTAAGACCCAGATCACCGCTTCACCCCAAAGACCCGCTCGAAGTTTCCGCCCATCACCAGGTCCGCTTCGGCTGTCGTGTAGCTCGCTGCCACCATGGCATCTCGAGCTTTGCCCGCATAATCCTCCAAGAAGCCGGGGAATTGGGGCCCGTCGCTACCGTAGATCATGCGATCGATCAGCCCCATCTCCTTCACACGCTTCATCACATGACGCATCTTTTCACCTTCTGGATCAGACCGGTTGGAGCCGAGGGCACTGGGCTCAAGAAAGACGTTGGGATAGCGCTTGGCGAGCGTGAGGCAGGTCTCCAAATCCCCAAGGGTTCGGTTGATAAAGTCAAAGCCCATATGACCCAGAATAAAGACCGCCTGGGGATGGGTTCGAATGGCTTCTTCGAGGTAGGCAGGATCCGCATAGGGAGCCGATTCCAGCGTGCCTACAAATGGACTGTTGCCCGTATGCAAATAGAGCGGTTTGCCCATGCGCCCAGCGACCTCGTAGATGCTGTAAAACCGGGGGTCATCCATGCGGAAATGCATGTGCACGTGAGCCAGCTTAACGCCGATCATACCGGGCTTCGAAAGGGCATCCTCCAAGAGGGCTAACTCTGCGGCTTCATCGGTATCCCATCGATCGACACGAAGGCTCGCTAAGCCATAAAGTCTGTCCGGCGCTTCGGACACTTGCTGAATCGCCTGCTCGTTGGTCGCAATCCCCACGGAGTGGGGGGCATAGACGGCCAAGACAACCCCACGACGTAAGTTGGCTTTGTCCAACTCAGCGACGATTCCAGCCGTGGTCAGTTGATCTTCGGCCAGTTCACCGGGCTCAAGATTGAAGGGAAAAGGAAAGTTGTTCGCCAACTCCTCCTGCGCGGGAGGAGGGATTTGAGACCATTCTCCCACGTGCAAATGCATGTCCACAGCTTGGAGCTTCTCGCCCTGGTAGAGAAAGTTCGTGGTTTTCTCATCGCAGCCGCCAAACATCAGGCCAAGGGCGACCACGCTCAGCCACGATGGAATGGTTCGGGTCATGATCGATACCCTCCTCGGTAAAAATCAACTAACAGGCAGTGAAACAGTTGTCGTCGGATTATCGACCTAGCCGCAGGACGCCTTGCCTGACGATGATGACGAGAGGTCTTTTCCATGCACCGTCTGCTCCGCTTTCTCCTGGTCGCTGTTTGTCTCTGTAGCCTCACCGGATGTTCATGGATCTTTGTAAAAACGGTCGATAACTCGCCCCCACCTGCGCGGCGCTATTGCACCAACAGCATTGTGTTGCCGGCGCTGGATGCGCTCGCCATGCTCACCAATGCTTCTGCAGCAGTGAACAAAATGGCCGGTCGTCCCGGCGGTGATCTCCTTTGGAACGGCTTAACAGCCGTCGCCACCGGATTGTCGAGTTATTATGGTTTTCAGGAGACAAGCCGCTGTCAGACCCTGAAAGTCACCGGAAAAGATCCGGGCAGCACCGGTGCTTGGCAGCCCAGCGACGGCTTGGCGAATCCGATCGTCGGTTGTGGCAGCGATCGAGACTGTAAGGGCAGCCGAGTGTGTCGCTCCGGCCGTTGTGTTGATCCCTGATCGTTCGGTCGCAGTTGGAAAATCGAAGAGGCTAAATACGACTCTGAGCTTGCAAGCGAAGGGTCTGGTCTTCTTTGATGAGTGACTCGATCATTTTGCCCACCTCGCCGTCTAAAATACCGGACAAGTTATGAACACTTAGATTGATGCGGTGATCGGTCACACGATCCTGGGGGAAGTTGTAGGTTCGGATCTTCTCGCTGCGGTCCCCGCTGCCGACCATGGCTTTGCGATCCGCTGCCTCGCTGGCTTTGGCTTCAGCCTGGCGAGCCTCATAGATCCGACTGCGCAGCACCGTCATGGCCTTGGCCTTGTTCTTGTGCTGAGATTTCTCGTCTTGGCAGATCACCACCACCCCGCTTGGGATGTGCGTGAGCCGGACCGCCGAATCGGTGGTGTTCACGCTTTGTCCGCCGGGGCCGCTGGCCCGAAACACATCCACCCGGACCTCGTTGGGATCGATACTGACATCCACTTCCTCGGCCTCGGGCAAAATCGCAACGGTCACAGCTGAGGTGTGAATACGACCTTGGGACTCGGTTTTCGGAACCCGCTGGACTCGATGGGTTCCGGCTTCCCACTTCAAATGACCATAGGCTGCTTCGCCCGCGACACGGGCAATGATCTCTTTAAACCCGCCGGCTGTACCTGGGTTGCTCTCCATGGGTTCAAGCTTCCAGCCTTGGCGCTCGCAGAGCCGCTGATACATTCGATACAGATCCCCCACGAACAGCGAGGCTTCGTCACCACCCGTGCCTGCACGAATCTCCAAAATACAGTTACGGTCGTCGTCGGGATCCCGGGGCAACAGCGCAAGATGAAGTTGTTCGGTGAGCGCTTCCGCTCGGGATTTCAACTCCGGTAATTCCATCTCGGCGAGTTCTGCGAGTTCGGGATCGCTTCCATCGGCGAGAACCGCCTCATAATCAGCGATTTCGGCAGCCACCGATTTCGCTTCGGTGTCGAGTTCCACGATTTGCTCGAGGCGGGCTCGTTTGGTTGTCAGTTCTCTGAGTCGTTTCGGGTCACGGGCCAGATCAGGATCACCCAGTTGGGCTGTCAATTCATGGAACTGCTCAACCAACTCGGCAATTCGGGCTTCCATGGTCTCTCCTCTGGTTTCGTTCTCGGACCCTTGCTTTGGATTCGGCCAACAAAAAGACCCCCGTCGCCGGGGGTCTCGGCAGGGACTGGGCCGGGGCGCCAGTCGCTTGGATGCCTAAGCCTCCTCGGCCGTGGCCTCCTCGGTGTTGGCTTCTGCTTCTGATTTTGCAGCCGCCTCTTGCTTCGCCGCATAGCGACGCCGGAAACGATCGATCCGGCCCTCGGTATCCACCAGCTTCTGCTTACCGGTGAAGAAGGGGTGGGTGTGGCTCGTGATGTCACAGTTGACGATGTAGTGGTCGACACCGTCGATTGTTTTGGTGTCTGCACTGGTCATGGTTGACTGGGTTACAATTTCGTCGCCCGTGGAAACATCCACGAAAACGACAGGGTGATATTCGGGGTGGATACCTTCTCGCATGATCCAGCTCCTTCGACGTTAAGGCGGGCTCCACTACGGGGCCGAAAGGGAGCCGTCAAGCGAAGAAGCCACCAACAAGAGCCTCGGGGGTCGGCGCCTTGTCTGATGGCCAGAAACTGGTCTAAGGCTCGGACGCTTCCAACGAGAGGTCCTGTTTTCCCCAATGTGTGGAATCTTTGGAGTCTTTTCGGCTGATCCTCAACGGCAGTTTCGTGAAGAGCACTTGGCGCCCATGGTGGATGCATTGGTGCATCGAGGGCCGGATCATCGGGCACTCCGTTTCACCCCCGGATTGGCCTTCGGACACACTCGTTTGGCGGTCTTGGACTTAGGTCCACAAGCCAATCAGCCCATTGGCGAAGGAGCCGCCGGTGAGTTGGTTTACAACGGCGAAATCTACAATTTCCGAGCTCTTTCGCTGCAACTGGAACGATCGACTCAGGAGCCTACCGGCGACACACGGGTTCTGCTCGAATGGTTACGGCAAGAGGGCCTCGCTGGCTTGGATGAACTGAACGGCATGTTTGCCTTTGGCTTTCATGAGCGAGGTCGAGACCGTTTGCACCTCGCCCGCGATCCCATCGGTCAAAAGCCATTGTACTACCTCGTGCACGATGACTGTGTTTGGTTTGCTTCCGAGGCTCAAGTGCTGCGGCGAGTTCCCGGATTTCAGGCTCGTCTCGATCCCCAGGTGCTCTCGGTCTACATGGCGACGGGAACGACGGAGTTGCTCGATGGCAGGACTTTGATCGAGGGGATTCGGGCGTTGCCGCCTGGACACCAAATGAGCATCGATCGTGGTTTTGACGCCGTGACCGCACCTCGCCCCATCCGTTGGTTCGATTTGTCACCGATGACCAGTCCCGTCGGCCGTGTCCGAGAGCACCTCGCCATGAGTGTGAAGGATCGGTTAGTCTCCGAGGTGCCCTTGGGCGCCATGCTCAGTGGCGGTGTGGATTCGGCTCTGTTGGTCAGCTTGATCGCCGAACATCGGCCTCTTGATGGTCTCAAAACCTTTGCGGTGGGCTATGAAGGCAGTCGGGATGATTTACACTGGGCAGAGACCGTCGCTGCTGATCTCGGCGTGCAGCATCACAGCCTTCGACTCAGTCGCAGGGAGTATTTGAAAGCGATGGATGAGGCGACTCTGGCTCAAGGGGCGCCCCTGTGCTTTGGCAACGAACCCGCATTGTTGCGTGTCTGTGGTCTGGCGAAGGAACACGTCACCGTCGTCCTAGGCGGTGAAGGAGCCGATGAAGCCTTCGCTGGTTATAAAGCGATCCACGCCGCCGACCACTTGCGTCGAAGGGCTGCAGCGGCACACCGAGGTCTACTCAGTGAAGACGGTCAGAACGCCTTGCAGCGTAGTTTTGGTGGCTTGCCTCCTGCTCACCCAACCGACTTCTTTTTGAGCGTTTATCATTGGCTGAGCTTTCCAGAGCGTCATCATTTGTATCGTGACGATTTCCAGGCACGGATTCAGGGGGATTCGGCGCTCTTCGATCATGCAGATGGTCTCTTTTCATCCGTCCGAAGTTTACCCAGCCCACTGTCTCGCTACCAAGGTGTCTTGATTCAGGATCACTTACAGCGTCTTCTGCGCCGACTTGATGCGGTGAGCATGCGCTTTGGTTTGGAGGTGCGTGCACCTTATTGCGCCACCGATGTTCTGAATTCTGGTCTGGGAGTTCCGGACGAGCACAAGTTACGCTTCCACCACGGCGATGATCTTGACCTGAAGCAGACGACCTCTGCCCTTGAAGGGAAGCGCTTGCTTCGCAGTTGGGCCAGAGAACGGGGGCTGAGAACCTGGTGTCGTCCAAAGAACCCCTTCGCTGCTCCCTTTCTTCATTGGTTTGGTGCAGAGCATCGAGACCATTGGCACCCGGTGGTTTTTCGAGCGGGGGGGATCGAGCGATTTTTGGATATGGATCGTCTCGAGGTGCTTCTGAGTGCCAATCCGAACGTCAATACTGCATTCAAAACGTGGCAACTCTACGCCTTGTCTCGTTGGCTGGAGTTATCTGAACTCTGAGTTTAGATCGGCCACGACGCTGGCGACCCTGAAGCCGCCGTTGGCGATTGTGCGCCCTTATCTTCGGGGCATCAGCTCAAGAGGGTAGAAGTCGTGCCCGCAAGGCCTTTAGCTTCCGCAAGGCCATTCCAGCGTAGTGGTAGGGCGGGGTTCGAGAGTCATCGCTCTTGGGCTCGTACGGACCTGTTAGGTAGGGGATGTACATACTGCGCCGTAGACTCGCAGGACCCGTTCGGTTGCTCTGTGCCACTCGATGCCAAAGCCGCCCATCGTGGACTGTCAAATCACCGGCCTTTGTTTCAACGACAATTTCTGCGTCGTCATCTCGGTGATCGAGAAAGTACAGTTTGCGAAAACACATGTCTCGGAAGCCTTGTCGGTGACTGCCGGGGATGAGTCGCAAGCCGCCGTTGTCGGCACTGCAATCGTCCAGATGCAGCCCCACATTAAGCATTTGCTGCGGCATCCGAAGTTGGCAAATGTCCCGGAGACCGTCTGTGTGCCAGCCGAGGCGAGGATAAGCGCTCCCGGGTACATTCATGTATCGGTTCACGACCACACCGTCTTTTTCGTCAACTCCGATCCGGGCATCGTCACCGACCAGGCGCCGTACAGGTTCAAAACGCCCATCGGTCACCAGATCAGCGATGGCTTCTGAAAACATGCTCGTAAAGGTAAAGCGCTGGATCCATGGGCTGCCCTCGTGATCTTTACCGTAAAAGATTGGAATCCCGTGAACCCACTTCCGATTCGAAGCCAACCACCGCTCTTGAATTCCGTCTAACTCAGCGGAAACCATGGTGAGTTCGTCCTTCGACAACACCCCGCTAAAGTGTAAAAATCCGTGTTGATCCAAGAAGGACTTTTGGATGGGAGTAATGGTCTTTCCGAGTTGAAAACGGGTATCGATGGGTGGAAGTTCGCTCATGGTGTAGATTCTAAACTGGTCCCTTTGTTGATTTGGTGTCAGGCTCCCTACACTGTGACCGACTCAGACGCATCGCAAAACTGGATGAACGAGTCACTCGGGCGGCGTCTTAGCCGTCGTGTGCTCACCGTTCCCGCTCTGGCCGTCGCCTCTTCGATGGGTCTCGTCATCGCTGTTG
>NZRT01000060.1 GCA_002696345.1 Myxococcales bacterium | reverse complement strand
TTACTGTCCCGACGGCCACCGAGACCCCAACCATTTGCGCCCCTTCCGTTGCTGGAACGGGCGATCAAAAGGGAACGAAGACGAATCCAACTGCGACGGTTTTTATTACTCGCCTGCCGTACGCTCGCTGTCGCCGGCCTCTGCCTTGCAGCCCTCTTACCAATGCTTGGACAACCTCCCAGCGGGGACGACAACGACCGAGGACCGGTGACCCTCGTCATCGACGGCAGCGGTTCCATGGAAGCCCGGAACGATGGGGGGCAGCGCTTTTTTGACGTGGCAATCGATTATGCGGAAAGCCAGGCACAAAGACGCCCTGTGGCTTTGGTCTTTTGCGGTCCTGACGGACAGTCCTTCTTGCAGGATCAACCGATCCCCGGACTCCAAGCTCGAACGCTACTCGAAGATAAAAAACCGGCGGGCTATGTCGACCTTGACGCCTGTGTTGGTGGAATCGATGGCTCGAGCCTGCTGGTCACCGACGGCTGGGGCGCAACGACCAAAGCCGAAGGGGTACACATCGTTAGTCGAGAAAATGAACGGGACAACGCGGGGTTGGGAGCTGTCCGCGTACGCCCCCTCTCACGAGGCATGATCGAGTTAACCGTTACGGTCCATGGGAGTCCCGGGCCTCGACGGCTTCAACTCAAGAAATCAGGAGTCGTCAAAAGCACCATTCGACTCGAGGTGGCGCCCCATGGCTTGGGAGAAGCCTTACTCACCTTACGGCTCGAATCAGGCCATCATCGCCTCGTGTTGGAATTGGAAGAGGATCGCTGGCTCGAAGACAACAAACGGGAACTCGGATTGACCATGCAAGGACCGACCCATGTGCTGGCTGTCAATGGAGATGCTCGCAGTGTCGACTATCAGGATGAGCTTTTCTACTTGCGACAAGCAGCACATGCGCTCGGAGCCCGTGACCCCTTTCGTTTAACTGAGGTCAGCTTAGGGGATGAGCGACAGGCTCCCCTGCAAGAAGCCCAGGTTGTTCTCTTAGCAGATAACTCCCAACTCGACGTCGCGTTTGTTGCCGAACTTCGAGCCTTTGTTGAACGGGGTGGCGGACTTCTCGTAAGCGCCGGACCCAGCATGGACCCGGTTGCATTGACCAAGAGCCTTGGCGACCTCCTACCCGCACCCATTCGCTCCCGATGGATGGCTCTGGATGTCGATGGCCGCCCCTCCAAACAGGCTGCAACCACCGTTTCCGTTCCAGAAGATCTCGAATTTTTCGACCAACTCGGACTGGGGCGAGCTGAAGGCTTACTGCGAACGCAAGTTTGGGGTGGCATCAACCATCAAAGTGAGGGTGATGTTCGTTGGCGCCTCACCGATGGGAGGCCCCTGTTGACCACCGACGAAAAAGGCAGAGGGCGGGTGGCGCTGATCAGTACAAGTCTTGATCGCGATCTCTCCGATCTCGCCATCCGTCCAGGCTTTGTACCCCTGCTGAGAGGTCTCCTTCGATGGCTTGCTGGTCAGTCGGCCGGTGGCTTGGATCCAGATCTACGACGAGGAGAGCGATTTAGCCAAACCTTAGGAGCCCAAGAGGTCCAATGGGTGGGCCCCGAAAAAGCACGAGCACGAACGANCGTCGAAGCAGGACAGTTGCGCTTTACGCCCCCTCGTTTGGGACTTTGGCGGGCAAAGGAAATCGAGTTAGGCGTCGAGTTGAGGACGGACGAACGAGAAAGTCGGCCGCTAAGTCAAACCCAGCGTCAAGCCTTGGCCGGNAGCGGCGGAGTCGGAGACCAAGGTTTGCCCCTCTGGCCTCTCCTCTTGATCCTCGCCATGCTCGCTTTGTTTGCCGAAAGCTGGCTGACTGCCCGAGAGGTGAAAGCGGCTGGCCACTAAGCTCGATCAAACTCCGTCGGATCAACACCGTCGATTCGAGAATCAACGAGATCAAAACGAGTTCGTCGCAGAACAGCCTGTGCGCCGGCGAGTGTGGGCGCAGCAGGACGACCAACATAACGCGTAATCGTGGCTTCCACTCGNCGACTCGCAGCCGCAACCTTGGAGGCGAGAGGACCCGATTCCGCCAATCGAACCAGGGTCTCGTACGCTTCTTCGACTCGGTCCCGACGTCGACACACGAGGAACAAATCCACGCCAGCCTCGACCCCCAATGTGACGGCTTCGGCCATGCCATAACGCTCTGCGATCGCAGCCATCTCCAAGTCATCGCTGATGATTAAGCCTTGGTAGCCGTATTGCCGTCGCAAGATACTCAGCGCCTTGGGATCCAAGGTGCTGGGATGCTCAGCATTCCACGCAGGAACCAGAACNTGCGCCGTCATCATACTGGCGAGATCCGTCTGGGCNGCAGCTCGGAACGGTGCCAACTCAACCGATGCCATTCGTTTCAAGTCGTGATTCAGGACCGGTAAGGTGAGATGCGAGTCGGTATCCGTATCCCCATGACCTGGAAAATGTTTTCCACAGGCTGCAACCCCCATTTGCTGCAGACCTCGAGCAAAAGGCAAAGCAAGGCGAATCACCTCCTCCGGTGTCCGACCAAAACTTCGATCGCCGATCACTGGGTTCTGAGGGTTGGTATTCACATCAAGAATAGGTGCAAAGTTCATCGAAAATCCGAGAGATGCCAACTCTCGACCGAGCAATGCACCGGCTCGGTAACAGAGATCTTCTCGCCCGTGCTTACCCAGGGTTTCCATCGCCGGTAAATCCGTTGTGATGTTGCGGAGTCGGCGGACACGACCTCCTTCTTCATCCACGCCAAGAAGGGCTGCTCCACGACTCAGTAACTGTCCATTAAGGGCTAATAATTGCTCTAACTCTTCGATGTTGCGACGAAAAAGAATGGTACCTGCCAGACCATCGCTCAAGAGATTCAAAATATACGAGGGTGCTTGAAGACCATCGAAGCCTACCATGAGCATACGCGCTGCAATTCGTCCTGGGTTCATCACGTCCTCCGACTGTCGAGATAATCTCGCAAACCATCCCCCAAGCAATTGAAGCTTAAGACAGCGACTGCGATGGCAACTCCTGGTGCAATGGCGAGGTGAGGCGCCACGAGAAGATACTGTGCGCCTTCATCCAAAAGAGCGCCCCAACTTGGCGTTCCCGGAGCCACTCCAAGTCCGAGAAAAGAGAGTGCAGCCTCCCCAAGAATCGCTCCCCCCAAGCCAAAGCTCACATGAACCAAAACCGGTCCTAGAATATTCGGCACCAAGTGTTTGCGGATAATCCATAGTGGACCGGCACCCAATGCACGAGATGCTTGAACATACTCCCGTTCCCGAACGGTCAACACCTGCCCACGAACCAAGCGCGCATAGCCAACCCAACCGGTGACCGATAAAGCAAGGATCACATTGCCCAAGCTCGGCGGTAGAATCGCAGCGATGTAAATGGCGAGCAGAATTCCAGGAAAAGCCAGCAAGACATCAATGATCCGCATTAACACCGTGTCAAACCAGCCACCGAAATAACCTGCGATGAGGCCGACACCTAAACCAACGGTCAAGCCGATTCCAACCACTGAAAAGCCCACAAGAAGACTGACGCGAGCACCATGAAGCAACCAACTAAAGACATCGATTCCGTTGACTCCCGTCCCGAGGCCCCCTGCCATTTCGGGAGACATCAACTCTCGAGTAATGTCGATTTCGTGGGGACCGTAGGGCGCAAATATCGGACCTAAAATGGCGGCAAGAACAACCAATAGTGTGCCGGTAAGCCCCACACGCAAGAGTGAGAATCGAACGTTCACAATCGAACCCTCGGGTCGGTCAGTCCGTACAGAAGATCGACCGCCAAGTTCACCAGCACGTAAATGCCCGCGATTAACAACACCACCGCTTGAACGACGGGAAAGTCCATCTTCTGAATCGAGTCCAACAAGAGGGTACCAATCCCGGGCCAGTTAAAGATTTTCTCGGTCACTACTGCACCCGCAAGTAAGCCACCCATTTGCAGCCCAGCGATGGTAATCACAGGAATCAAAGCGTTGCGCAGTGCGTGCCGTCCAATGACGACTCGCTCTCCAAGTCCTTTCGCTCGCGCAGTTCGAACATAATCGGCTCCGAGCACCTCTAGGAGACAGGCTCGGGTCATGCGAGCGAGCATCGCTGCCATCGCAGTCCCCAAACTCAAAACCGGTAAAACCAGCCCACGCCAGCCAGCATCAGCACCGCCAACAGGAAAGAGGTCGTTGTGTACTGCGAAAACCAACAGCAGAACGGGGCCCAGCCAGATTCTTGGTACGGCAACCCCAAGATAAGCGAACAGCAAGGCGAAAAAATCGACCATCTGTCCTCGAACTCCTCGGCGTCGACCGAGGGCAGCGATGATCCCCAGCCCAATCCCGAGACTCAAAGAGACCGCAACCGACAACAAGGCCAGCAAAACGGTATGAGGAAGAGCTTGAGCAATCATCTCATAAACGGTGGTGTCGGCTCGATAACTGCGCAGTTCTCCAGTCACCAATTGCTTAAGAAACATGCCGTATTGAACGGGGAAACTCCGATCGAGACCGAGATCTCGGGTAAGACGCTGTCGGTCCACCTCGTGGGCTTCTTCACCAAGGATAAGATCAACGGGGTCGCCGGGCACCAAACGAAGGGTCGCGCTGACCAGTAAGCTAGCGCCTAAAAGAACCCCAAGTATTCCCGGTAAACGTCGCAGAAAAATCTGAGCTAAGCTGATCAGGACCTTCATGGAACAGGCCTCGTTGCGGACAGAAGCCCAAGAAAGCTACCGGAGGGCTTTAAGACAATATTTTCCCACCTCGTATTGACGACCCAAACTCGGTCTTCATGCCAAAGACTAATGTAAGGAAGATCGTCGGCCAGAATGGTTTGAATCTCATCGAAGAGCGGCTTGCGTGCGGTCTCACCAGAAAGCCCCCGAGCCTGGTCGATGAGTTCGTCAACCCGACGGCTGTTCTGAGCGAGTTGGGGATTGTCATCGAAGTGGTTACTGTAACTGCCCCGATTGCCACCAGCACGCCGGCACACCCCTTCTTCAACCGCCTGGCACTGATCGGTTTCCCTCGTTCGCTCACAGCCGACTCCACAGGCCTCCTTCGAGCAAGTCGCTGCCGTACAACTGTAACGTTCAGTGGTTTCATTGCCCCCCTGATAATCGCCGGGGCAATCCCGGTGGTGGCGACAGGAAGGCCCCGCTTCCTCCGGAATAAAGTCGCTGTGAAAAACCCATTCCAGCAACATCGGGTTTCGTACCTCCGTCCACTCCATGCGAACCATTTGAAAGTTTCGTTTTTTGACCTGCTGAAACAGGCTTGAGAAATCGTTCACTCGCAAATCGATCTCCACACCGATTCGGTGGAGTTGCCCCTTCAAGACAAGGGCGAGGGCCCGGGATGCTTTCTCGGGGGTACAGCGGAGTTCCAAGCGTAAAACCTTTCGCTCATCATTGCCGGTCGGGTCATCGAGGAGGTCGGGGTTGGTGCGGTAATCGACGCTGGCGAGGAGGGCTGCCGCCTGGCGGAGGTCCGGCACCATCGGCTCCAAATGGCTGGCGTGAGCCCAGTGCTGGGGCGGCATCATTCCAACGCTTGGACGAGCCAATCCCAGATATTTGTGTTTGATGATTCCCGGACGATCTATGGCGAGCGCTAAGGCTCTCCGTACCGCTTTCTTACGAAGGGCTGGGACTTCCAAATTGAGCCCGATATAAGAATAACCTAAGCCCGGCTGACTGAGTAGTTTGAGTTCATCTTTACGAGCAAGAACCGCAAGCAAAGGGCGTGCTGGTGTGGTCACAAGGACGTGACTGCGCCCTTTGAGCATTTCGAGAATTCGGGTGTTCTCATCTTTGACAACTCGTAAGATCAGCTTCTCAAAGGCTAAGGTTGTATCAAATCGTTGGAAGTGAATTTCCCGATCAGCAACGCGTCGTGAAAACGCCACAGGCCCCGTCCCGCTCGGATGACGCGCAAATGCTTTCGGGTCTTTCTCCGCACAGGATTTTTCAATGATTCCCAAGGTACCATTTCCCTCAAGCCAATTGGGCAAATCCTTCTGCAACTCAAAGTCGACGATATGCCCTTTTAAATCGGGAGCTGTCACCGCCTTGAGGTCGGCCCATATATTGAGTTTTCTACTCTCGACGGAGGGGTCCCGTAGGCTTTCATAGGTATAGATCACATCTTCGGCCTTGAGCATTCCTCCCTTTGTGTCGTCGAAGCATTTATGGAACCGAACATCCCGTCGCAAATGGACCCGAAGACGACCTGGGTGTTCGATCTCCACAGACTGAGCCAAATCGGGCTTCACGGAGAGGTCATCGGACAAATGAACCAAACCGCGAAAAAGCAGTTGTTGGGTTCGAGTTTCGACAGCAGAGCTTCCTCGTCGGGGATCGAGCGACTCAGGTGCACTATCCAAAAGAACAACCAGAGCGTCGGTTTCCGGCTGCTCTGCGCACGCAGCGAGCAAAACAGCGAGTAGGAGGAGACGGTCCATGGGCGAGGTGGTAGCAAGTCGGAGGACCTTGGCCAAGCGGCAGCGAGTCGCCCTGGCAACAACGCTCGCTGTTTTCACGCTCACCCCGGTTGTTTGGACCATCCTAGGCGGATCCCGTCCGGCGATTGCAGCGGCTGAAGGCAAAAAGGAAAATTCACTTCCGAAAACTGCCCTTGCAGCGGGCAGTGATCAAAATACAGGCCCTTCCCAAACCGCTGGCGAGGCGATTAGCGAGGTCCTCCGACACCCCATTCTAAAAAATGCTGATGTGAGCGTCATGGCCGTCGACCTTGATCGAGGCCGGACGATTTATGCGTATGAAGCCGATCGGCTTCTCAATCCTGCTTCGGTGGTCAAACTCTTTACCGGGACGGCAGCACTGCAAATCCTTCGGCCTGAGTATCGCTTCAAATCCACTGCATGGATTACCAAAAAGCTTGATGTAAATGGCACGTTAGCAGGTGATCTCATCATTCAAGGAGGTGGCGATCCGACACTCGTTTCCGAGCGGCTTTGGCTTTGGGTCACAGAAATGCATCATCTCGGACTGCGACGGGTCGAAGGAGATCTCGTCATCGATGAGAGCTTCTTTGACGGCAAACGCGTCGGACCTGGCTACGAGGAAGAAAATACAGATTTCGCGTACATGGCGCCGACCGGCGCACTCTCCATCAATTTTAACGCCCTTGGGGTTTACGTCCGCCCCGCCGAAGCCGCTGGCCAACTCGCAAAAGTGAGTATTGAACCCCAGATTCCTTTCTTTGAAGTGGACGCCAAGGTGCAAACCAAGTCGAAAGCCGGCCGTTATTTGCTGATCGGTAGCTACCCTCGAGCCGATGGACGCCAAGAGGTCAAAGCTCGTGGCTGGATCGGTAAGAATGAAAGCATGAAGGTCATCTGGCGGAAAATCGACAATCCCCCGATCTACGCCGGTGAGACCCTGAAGGATCTCCTTCGACGCCGAGGCATCGAAGTCACCGGCAAGGTTCGAGTCGGAAAAGTCCCCAAATCGGCGATTTCATTTCATACCTTTGTCAGTCGCCGCCTCAGCGAAGTCCTTGATGACCTCAACAAATACTCCAATAATTTCGTCGCAGAAATGATCGTTAAGACCATCGGTGCGGAGACGATGGAGGGCCCGGGAAGCTGGAAGACCGGCACGGAATCGATTCGTCGATTCCTCAAAAGAGAGGTTGGAATCCAGCCGGACACCTATGTTCTTCGTAATGGCAGCGGACTGAACGACACCAACCGATTCAGTGCCGCTCAGATCGTCCGATTACTCGACTACATCTATCGAACACGAGAAATTGCCTACGAACTGATCCCATCCCTTGGGGTCGCCGGCGCTTCAGGAACGGTTCGTAAGAGGATGACAAGCGATCTCGTTCACCACAAAGTTCGAGTTAAAACTGGAACACTGACCGGCGTCACCGCCCTGAGCGGCTATGTGATGAGTCGAGATCGTGAAGTCATTGCATTCACCGTTGTTGCCAACGGATTAAAGGTCAGTAGCCGGCGGGCTAGCGCTGTGATCGACCGAATCGCCGAAGCTCTGTCCGGGCTCCCACTCGAAGGGGGTCCCACCACCCTCTCGAAGCCCCTGGTTCGCGGAAAGCCTTAATCCACTAAAACGGGATTGGATCGTCGTCATAACCGCCAGACGCCGGCGCTGGACTCCCACTGCCGCCACTCGATCCATCATTACCACCACCGTAGCCGCCGCCTGACTGGCCGCCACCACCGCCGTAACCACCACCGCCGTAACCGCCGCCACCGCCGCCGCCCGACGGACCGTCACCGCCTGACTGACCGCCACCGCCGCCGTAACCGCCACCCGACGGACCGCCACCGTAACCGCCGCCACCGCCGCTACCGCCACCATAACCGCCACCACCTGATTGACCGACACCGTAA
>NZRT01000059.1 GCA_002696345.1 Myxococcales bacterium | reverse complement strand
CGTGAAGATCGAGGGACGCCTTCCCTATTCCATCCTTCGCAGCGATATTCTTCGCCGGGCGATCCTGCGTCCCGGTAAGCGCTTACCGATCAAAGAGTACAAAAAGGCAACAAAACAGCCGGATACAGTGAGCGAAAAGCCCGATCACTGGGCGCACCTGAGCCAGCGAGCACAACAGCGAATCAAAGAGTATATCGACAGCCAAGGCTTCACCAACAGCAAGGTCGAAGTTCAAGTCCAAAAGTTATCGAATGCCCCCGGCCGGGTCGATGTCCTGATCAAGGTGATTCCGGGGAAGCCACATCGCTGGGGAAAGATCACCGTACAAGGATTGACAACTCGGGAGCAGCGAGAGGTCAAAGGTCGTCTTCGCCCCCTCACAGGGCCTTTTCGAGAGGATATCTTACAAACACGGCTTGAAAGCGAAGAGCAGCGGTTGCGGAAATCGGGCTATGTTGAAGTTCACGCTGACTATGAACTCACGACCAATAACGATGTGGTCGATATAGTGATCACATTTCAACTCGGACCGAATCTGAAACAGACGTTCCACGGCAAGCTTCTCGCTCCCGCCAGCCTTCTAAAAACCAAGTCGACATTCGAGACCGCTCGGAGTGCTGGGCCGCGCCAAATGGAAGCCACTGTAAAAGCGCTAAAAGGCTATTATCAACGGCGCGGTTATTTCCGCCCCGAAGTCCTCGCTCAGGACCCTGAAGAAGCCTCTCTCGAAGTGGAAGAGCGGTCCCTCGAGCGGCAAGCAAAAGCAATCCTGGCTGATCCAAGCAAAGATCGCCGTGACGCCATGAATCGAGTCACCCAACGGCGCATCGAACTCAGAGAGCGCCGAAGACAACTCCAAGCCACTCGGCGGCAGAGCCGTCACATCGCTTTTCACATCAATCCAGGCCGACATGCGCGCTGTGTCGATGTTCGGATCGCCGGGATCCCAAGAGAACTTCAACAGCAAATCCTGGAGGAAGGAATCCTGGCGACCAAGCCACCCATCTCGGGTCGTCACGATGGCTATATTCTCGATGAGGATGTGACAGCAGACCAAGAACGGATACGGTCCTGGATGGAACGTCGAGGGTGGCTTGTCACCGATGTCAGCACCGTCCTGCGCCAAAAGGGAGAGGGCGAGGTCCAGGTCATTTTCCCCGTGATTGCCAGCGAACCCTCCTACATTCGATCCGTCTCTCTGGTCGGCGTCAGTGATGGCGAGGAAGACGACGAAGGCAACCCAACCGAAGACCTATACGACGATCTCATGGAAGCCCTCGATATTCGACCGGGGTCCCCCTTCCTTGAAAACACCCCTGAAGAACTCCGACGTCGAACATTACGATTCTACCGTGTCCGGGGTTATCCAACCACAGAAGTCGACTCCATGGTGGGCTTTCTCGCAGACGGAGTCAGCACCCGACTCATTATCCAAGAGGGAAGACGAGTCCTCTATGGAGGAATGATTCTCACAGGAATGGAGCGAACTCAGCGGGAAAAGATCCATGAAGTCTTTACCGCAAAGACTGGAGAGCCATTCGACCCTCAAGTCTTTCACAAAGGTGCTGCGATTTTGAGAAGTTGGCGCGTTTTCCGTCGGGTATCCGTTCAATTCCTGGGCTTAGAAGAGGGCAGGGAAAAAATCTGGGTCCACATTGCAGTTCAAGAGAACACGAGTCGAACCCTTGATCTCACCCTTGGCTTTTCCATCGAAGACTACTTTCAAGCCGCACTTCGCTACCGGGATCGAAATATTTTAGGACGAGCGTGGAGTTGGGATACCCTGGGCGCTTACGGTCTCTTGATCGGCCGTCGCAGTGAACTACGGAGTACGCTTAAAATGCCGCGACTTCTGGGAGCTCACACCGACTTTAGTTTAGAGCCTCGGCTGTTTTATCGAGAACCGAGCCGTGCAGCCCTGTGGGATGACGATTTCCAATGGAAAAATGACGCCAACAATTTGTTGATTCTGAGAGCTGCAGCAAAAATTGCCCACCGAGTCAGCGCCTTTACAACCCTCAAGGCTGACTATGCCTATTCGCTCGAACGAGACCAAACCGGTGACGAAGATGTGGAGATAAGCACCGGTGCCACTACCTTCGAAGCCAACTGGCTGCGCGTCGACAACCCCTTCAACCCCCATCAAGGCTTGCAACTGCGGGGCTCGGTAAAACTCGCTGCCCCCTTTCTACTCGGCGATTCGTACTTTCTCTCAACGGTGGGTCAAGCATCCGCCTACATACCGGTTGGACGAAGTACACTTGCGACCAACTTTCGAGGCGGTTCCGTGCTGGAGTTAACCGACCAAGCCAACGTCCCCCCAAGCGATCTTTTTCGGCTCGGTGGCGATCGAAGTGTCCGGGGTTTTCCACAGGATTGGATTCGACTGACGCACCCAGCTGCCGTGGACAGTGATGTCGGCCGGGACGGACATGCCAATGTTTTCGCCTTGGGAAGTCTCGAGTGGCGCATTCCCGTCGGCGAGCAAAATGCAGGCGGGGGGATGGCTTTTAGCTTTTTCTCTGATTTGGGTTGGGTTGCTTCGGAACTTGAAGGATCTCGGCGTACAAATATGGGCTGGAGCAATGGTCTTGCTGTTAACTACGTGTTACCCATCGGCCCTGTTGGCCTGGTGGTTGCCCATCAGACGATTCAGCCCGATTTCGATGAGTCTTACTTGGATCGACCCGAGCCCGATGATTACCAGTTAGTTGCACTTCCAAGCGCTCTCAATCGCTTCGGTTATCACCTCACGATGGGTTATGTATTCTGAGGGGACACCAACCCATCGTACGACTCGAGTTCAATCATTGACTTCGACCCATTAGGCACAAGTCGTTCATCGGGTTTTTGGGAGAGCAGCCGTGAAGGCTCGATCCGATCTTGCATGCAAGCAGGGTTCGACATAATTTTGACTGCGCCGTATGGCACACCTGCTCAACCCCCGCTTTGATGGAAACACCCGTGAGTTTATACACAGAATACTTGCAGCAAATCGCAAACCGAAAAGGACAAGGACTCCTTCCCAAACCGATCGACGAAGCCGATCTTGTTGCGGTCTTGATCGATCAAATCAAGGACAGGGAGCATGAGTATCGTGAGGATTCGCTAAAATATTTCATCTACAACACATTACCGGGAACAACCAGCGCGGCTGGGGTAAAAGCGAAGTTCTTGAAAGAGATTATCCTCGGCAACGTAACGGTTCCCGAAATCACCCCTGAATTTGCCTTTGAGCTCTTATCCCACATGAAAGGCGGTCCTTCCGTTGAGGTCCTCATCGATCTCACCCTTAGCTCCACCCCTGAGATCGCCAAAAATGCTTCCGCCATTCTTAAGACGCAGGTCTTTCTTTACGAGGCGGACACAGACCGACTTGAAGAAGCACACAAAAACGGTGTCCAACTTGCCACCGATATTCTGCACAGTTACGCGCAAGCTGAGTTTTTCACGAAGCTCCCACCGGTGGACGAAATTATCCAAGTCGTCACCTATGTAACGGCGGTGGGTGATGTATCGACGGACCTGCTCTCACCGGGTAGCGATGCCCACTCGAGATCCGATCGGGAATTGCACGGCCAGTGCCTCTTCGAACACAACAAAGATGCCCAAAATGTTCTCCGTGACCTCAAGGAGAAGCATCCGGACAAACGGGTTATGTTGGTGGCTGAGAAAGGCACCATGGGCGTTGGCTCCTCTCGAATGTCCGGGGTGAACAACGTCGCCCTGTGGACTGGAATCCAAGCAAGTCCTTACGTGCCCTTTATCAATATTGCCCCCATCGTCGGCGGAACGAACGGGATCTCGCCGATCTTTCTCACCACGGTGGGTGTCACCGGTGGCATTGGTATCGATCTAAAGAATTGGGTTCGAAAACTGGATGGTAATGGCGAGCCCGTCATGGATGAAGATGGTGAAGTCGTCTTGGAACAGCGCTTTTCGGTGGATACCGGCACGGTCCTGACAATTAACACCAGAACCAAGAAGCTCTACAACGAAGACTGCTCGGAAGTCTTGTGTGACATCACCGCGGCACTCACACCCCAAAAACTTGAATTTATTCGAGCACAGGGTTCCTACGCTGTGGTTTTTGGCAAAAAGCTGCAAACGACAGCTTGCCAGATTTTGGGCATCGAGGCGCCCGCCGTTTACGCCACCTCAAAAGAGATTTCCCACGAAGGACAAGGCCTGACCGCTGTTGAAAAGATTTTCAATAAGAACGCCGTGGGCGTGACACCAGGCAAAGTCCTGCATTCAGGCTCAGATGTCCGTGTGAAGGTCAATATTGTGGGCTCCCAAGATACCACCGGACTGATGACCTCCCAAGAGCTTGAGATGATGGCAGCGACCGTGATCTCGCCCACGGTTGACGGCTCTTACCAATCGGGATGCCACACGGCTTCAGTTTGGGATTTTAAAGCTCAGAAGAACATCCCTAAACTCATGACCTTCATGAACAAGTTCGGTTTGATTACAGCCCGTGATCCGGATGGGGAGTATCACCCCATGACCGATGTCATCCATAAAGTCCTCAACGACATCACTGTGGACGATTGGGATGTGATTATCGGTGGCGACTCCCACACCCGAATGTCGAAGGGCGTCGCCTTTGGTGCAGATTCAGGAACTGTGGCACTGGCATTGGCAACGGGTGAAGCCACCATGCCGATCCCTCAATCGGTTAAAGTGGAGTTCAAAGGCACTTTGAAAGATCACATGGACTTTCGAGATGTCGTCCACGCAACTCAGGCTCAAATGCTGAAAGAATTCGGCGAAAACATCTTCCAGGGGAAGGTGATCGAGGTTCACATCGGAACCCTTCTCTCGGACCAAGCCTTCACCTTTACCGACTGGACAGCAGAAATGAAGGCCAAAGCCTCGATCTGTATTTCTGAGAGCGACACGCTGGTGGAGTCACTTGAAATTGCGAAACGTCGTATTCAGATCATGATCGACAAGGGAATGGACAATGAGAAGCAACTTCTGAGTGGGCTCGTTGCGAAGGCAGACACTCGTATTGCTGATTTAAAGTCTGGAAAGAAGCCCCCACTGACGCCCGATGAAAATGCAAAATACTCAGCTGAATTTGTTGTCGACTTGGATCAGATCATCGAACCCATGATCGCCGACCCGGATGTGCATAACGATGACGTTTCGAAACGCTACACCCATGACACGATTCGGCCGATCTCATTTTACGGTGGCGAAAAGAAAGTCGACCTCGGCTTTGTCGGCTCCTGCATGGTCCACAAAGGCGACATGCAAATCATCTCCCAAATGTTGAGAAACATCGAAGAACAACACGGCACAGTCAACTTCAAAGCGCCCCTCGTGGTGGCTCCGCCAACCTACAACATCGTTGATGAACTGAAGGAAGAAGGAGACTGGGCTGTTCTGCAAAGGTATTCAGGCTTCGAATTCGACGACAACGCTCCCAAAAACGCAGCGCGGACCGAGTACCAGAACATTATGTACCTGGAACGTCCTGGATGTAACTTGTGCATGGGGAACCAAGAGAAAGCAGAAAAGGGCGACACAGTGATGGCAACATCCACGCGTCTTTTCCAAGGACGTGTCGTGGCGGATACCGAGGAGAAAAAGGGGGAGTCCCTACTGGCATCAACCCCTGTTGTTGTCCTGTCGACGATTCTCGGACGAACACCAACCATCGATGAGTATATTGCCGCCGTTGATGGCATCAAACTGACCAACTATGCGCCTCCAGTAAACTGAAACCCATGACCTTCGGCTGTCGCAAATCGCACGTAAGATCGCGAGGTTTCGGCGCGTTGGTGTTCCGTGCCAACAGGACATCATATCACCGACGATCCACCGGGTGGAAGTCTCCTTGAGTCAGACCTCCATCCGGCTCGCTTTTGATGAGGTTGGTTTACTTCACCGTCTGCCTTCAGCACGATCCATCACGCTGGATTGTCCCGATTTAAAACCCCCGAATGACCTTTCGGATGAAGGGCGTCGGTTGGCTCTCCAAGCGTGGGGAGACCGGACTCGATCTGAGTATTCTGGGGTCATGATCGTTCGGCATTTCCATGGACTCCTCGTCGACCTCAACAGTCCCATGGATTTGCAAGAATTGGCACTCGCCATGGTTCTGCAAGAGCAACAACACGCTCGTCTTTGCATGGAAGCGGTCAAGAGCCTTGGAGGTAGCCCTGAACTCACCTTCGAACTCGATCAATTGCAAATGCAGCGAAGCGATGCGCCCCTCGAATTTCAGTTTTTTCAAAGCCTCGTTGGAACCTACGCCATCGGTGAAGCCGTTGCGCTCGATCTCTTGGTAGGAAGCCTCAGCGCGCTTCCAAACACCGGCTATCGGGACATCCTAAAACGGATTGCTCGGGATGAGGTCCTGCACGGACGCATTGGGATGCAAATTCTGGNGCAGATTCGCGCCAATCAAAATACCCCCTGGATCCGCTGGCCTGGCGACGAGTTGATCGCATCGATGGCGAAGAGCCAGATCGATTATATGCAGACTCGGGACTTGGTGGAACCCGAAGAAATTATGGCATTCAACCAGCCTGAACTCGCCAAAGAATTGCAGCAACTGGGCATTCCCGACAGTCGTGAGTTTCGCCAAATATACGACGAAAGCCTTGAAACGGGTTTGCCCAGTGCCTTTGCCAAAATGGGTATCAAGCTTTAAACTCGGANGCTGCCAATAAGTCCTAGTGCATGGTGTTTGGAACGTGAATCACTGCCTTTGGGGAGGACCATCAAGGTGAGCAGACTTCGAAGACAACCCCTTCTCGTCGGAAGCGCTGTNCTCTTTGCGGCGCTATCCTGTACGCCGGCACAGCCCCCCTCAAGTGACACGGGGAAGACACGCCCACCGGATGCTGCAATGATCGATGGCGGAGAGGACGCCGATACAGGCACGCAGCTCGATTCGGGCGGACAACAAGTACTGGACACCGGCGGAGCATCATCCATGGACTCCGGCGTGAACCCACCCGCCGATACTGGCTCTGAAACCGACGCTGGTGAACCGTCCGGTGAGGATGCTGGCGCTCAACAGGTTCAAGCTGGAGACCCCTGCGACTACCCTGGCGAGGCTGTATGCGATGAGAACAACCGTCCGACGCTCATCTGCCAGGGGCGAAGTTTCCAACCACCTTGGAACCCCGAGTTTTGCAGTGACTGTGAGGTGGACCCAAATGGAAAGCTGGTTTCGAACTGCGCCGTTCCTGGCTTTGTTGGCCTGGATCGAGCCGGTCGTTTCCGTGGCGATGCTCCCTCGATTCGCCGACTCTCCTGAATCCCTCGGTTGACCGCTCGCCTTGCGANCAGGNATCGCAAGGACTACCTCTCGGTTCGGTCCGTAAAAAACCTCCCATAATTGTGTTTGCATCCCACGAGCACAGACGCTAACCAGCGCCGCCCTCGATGGTCGGGGGATGAAACATGTCTCACCTCCGAAGTTACGTGTCCTGCCCCGGGTGATCCAAAGGGGATTGGGTAGGCACTTGGAGGGTCGCTTAACCCAGAAGGAGTTCGCCATGAGCGAAAGCAGTGCCATTACCATGCGTCAGATGATCCAAGCGGGTGCTCACTTTGGACACCGAGTAAGCCGTTGGAATCCAAAGATGAAATCGTACATCTACGGCGCCCGCAACGGGATCTATATCCTGAACCTTGAGTCCAGTTACTATGAATATGAACGGGCTCGNCAGTTTGTCGCAAAGATCACNGGAGAGGGCCGCAAACTTCTCTTTGTAGGAACCAANTCTGCGGCTGCCGAGATTCTGGAAACCCAAGCGAAGCGTTGCAATCAGCCTTGGGTGACGCATCGCTGGCTTGGCGGCACCCTGACCAATTGGTCGACGATCCGCCAGAGCATTGAAAAATTACGCCGGCTCGAAAAATTGACCGAGGAAGCGAGTGCCAAGAATTACACCAAGAAGGAACTTCTCCAGAACGAACGGCANCGGGCCAANCTCGANAGAAACCTGAGTGGAATTAAGGANATGGGTCGCCTTCCTGGAGCCATGTTTGTTGTGGATATCAATCGGGAAGCGATTGCTGTTGCCGAGGCACGACGNCTCGGAATCCCCGTCATCGCACTGCTCGACACCAACTGCGACCCNGANCAGGTCGATTACGGTATTCCAGCCAATGATGATGCCTTCAAGAGCATCGAACTGTTTGCAGCNGCCCTTGCAAATGCATGTATCGAAGGCGCTGCGAAGTACAAAGAAGTACAAGCCCGGAAGCCGAAGCAAAAAGAAGGTCAAGTGGCTGCTGCCGATGACCGTCAAGACGGNAAGGGGCCGGAGGTTGAAGTGATCCACAGTGGTGCCCGACGCGGCGCCCCTGAGAAGCCAGAAGCGAGCAGTGATGACCCCGTCACTGTCGAGGAGAGCAACTAAAATGAGCGTGACAGCCAAAGAGATCAAAGAACTCCGAGACCGGACAGGTGCCGGTATGATGGACTGCNNNAAAGCGCTGATTGAAGCCGACGGTGACATGGAAGGCGCCATCCAGGTGCTGCGCAAATCCGGTGCCGCAAAGGCTGCGAAGAAGGCGGGAAGAATTGCCGCCGAGGGCGTCGTGAAATCGAGCGTGGATGCTGCCGGAAATGGTGTCATCATCGAGGTTAACTGTGAAACCGATTTTGTTGCTCGGAACCAAGGCTTCCAGTCCTTCGTCGGTGCCGTTGAAACAGCCGTTGTTGAAACTTCAGGGGGTGAAGCGAACGCTGCCGTGGAAAGTCAGCGGACGGAACTCGTCGCTTCCATTGGCGAAAACATCCAAGTGCGCCGCTGGGCTCTGTATGCCCCAGAATCCAATCGTCGAAGCTTTGCATACGTTCACCCTGGCAGCCGCCTTGCGGTCCTGCTCGAGTTGAACTCGGATGGCGACCTTCAAGGGGATGCGATCACGAGCTTTGGCGAAGACCTTTGCTTTCATGTTGCTGCGATGGACCCGGTCTGTGTCGGGGAGGCCGACCTTCCGGCCGAATTGATCGAGCAGGAGAAAGAATTGGCACTCGAGAAACATGCAGGAAAACCAGAGCATGTCATCGAGAACCACATCCTTCCCGGCATCCTCAAAAAGGTAGTGAAAGAGCGCTGCCTGTTGAACCAAGAGGCTGCGATGGGTGAGGACAAGGTGACCAACCAACAACTGCTCGATAGCCTGTGTAAAGAACTGAACCAGCAAGTTCGTGTCAGTCGCTTCACTCGATTCGCCCTGGGTGAGGGAATTGAGAAAAAGGAAGACAACCTGGCCGACGAAGTTGCCAAGCTTTCAGGTGTTAGCGCCTGAATGGCCTATCGACGGGTTCTTCTTAAACTCAGTGGTGAGGCTCTCCAGGGGAGTCAAGGGCACGGGATTGATCCGGAGGTCCTGAGTCGGCTCGCCAAAGAACTGAAATCCATTCACGAAACAGGCACTGAACTGGCCCTTGTACTCGGGGGTGGAAACATCTTCAGAGGGGTTGCGGGTGCAAGTGCCGGTATGGATCGGGCCCATGCCGACTACATGGGGATGCTGGCGACGGTAATCAATGCTCTTGCCATGCAGGATGCGCTCGAAAAGTCAGGGCTTCCGACCCGCGTCATGAGCGCCATTGAGATGCGTGAATTGGCGGAGCCTTACATCCGACGCCGAGCCATCAATCATCTCGAAAAGTCAATTGCTGTGATCTTTGCCGCCGGTACCGGGAATCCATTCTTTACTACCGATACAGCCGCTGCACTTCGAGCCATGGAAATCAAGGCTGAAATCATCCTCAAGGGAACCAAGGTTGATGGAATTTATGATCGGGATCCAGCTCTAGACCCCGGCGCAAAACGTTACGAAACGGTAAGCTACACCGAAGTCTTGAAGAAGAATTTGAAAGTCATGGACGCGACGGCAATCAGCCTATGTCGAGAACATGGCATGCCGATTGCTGTCTTTGACATGGGGGTTCCTGGTAACATTGCGCGAGTGATTGCAGGGGAACCCATCGGAACCACAGTGGTGCCGGACGCTCAAGAGGGGGGTATCTGATGGTCGAAGAAGTTCTCGAAGAATTACACCAAAGCATGTCAGACACCGTCGGTGCCATCAAACGAGAGATGTCGAGGTTACGCACTGGACGCGCGAACCCCAGTGTACTCGATGGCGTCAGGGTCGATTACTACGGAACAACAACACCCCTTAGTCAGTTGGCTGGCGTCAGCGCTCCCGAGCCAAGACTCTTGGTGGTAAAGCCCTGGGACAACTCAGCCATTGGCGATATCGAAAAAGCCCTTCTTGAAGCCAACCTAGGATTAACTCCTCAAAATGATGGCGAGGTGATTCGACTCACCATTCCCGTCATTACCGAAGAACGGCGTCGAGACTTTGCCAAGCAGGCCTGGGAAATGGTTGAGCAAGGCAAGGTCAGCATCCGAAACAAACGTCGAGATGGAAACGATCTCATGAAGGCGATGGAAAAGGACGGTGACATCAGCGAGGACGACTGTCGAAGGGCTTTGGATCGCGTACAAAAGGTGACGGATGAGTTCACCCAGAAGCTCGATGAACTCGGCAAGGCCAAGGAAGAAGAGATCCTCTCCGTTTGAGCACCCCACCCCGCCACGTTGCAATCATCATGGATGGTAATGGTCGCTGGGCAGAAGCCCGCGGTTTCGATCGGAGCACCGGGCATCGAGAAGGTGCAAAGGCCGTTCGAACCATTGTAACTCGAGCCCGAGAAAAGGGAGTACAGGTCCTTACGCTCTATGCATTCTCCACGGAAAACTGGCGGCGCCCGAAGCGAGAGATCGGCCAACTCATGACCTTGCTGACGGAGTTCCTCCTCTCTGAACGAACCACCTTGCTAAAGAATCAGATCGCGCTTCGAGCCATCGGCCGGCCTGCGGATCTTCCCAAATCAGTGACTCGACTTCTCAACGCCCTGATGGCGGACACAGCCAACAACGCCGCCATGACCTTGAACCTGGCTCTCTCCTACGGCAGCAAAGCCGAGCTGGTCGATGCATTTGAGTCCCTGCGCAAGCAAGGCGGTCCAATCGATGAAAACCGTATCGAAGATGCCCTGCAGACCCGTGGACAACCTCCGGTAGATCTCCTAATTCGAACCGGCGGAGAGCAGCGGCTCTCCAACTTCTTGCTCTGGCAAGCGGCGTATGCAGAACTTGTCTTCACCCAGACACTCTGGCCCGACTTCAACTCGGACCATTTTGATGCCGCCCTTGATGAATACGGTTGTCGGGAGCGAAGATTCGGAAAAACAGGAGCGCAAATGCAAGGGGCAACTCCATGAATCTACTGGTTCGAATCGCCTCGGCGTTGGTCTTGCTCCCCATCGCTCTCTACTGCATCCACAAAGGTGGTTGGGCCATGATCGGTCTGATCGCCGTGGCGATCTCAATCGCCCTCGGTGAAGCCTTCCGTATGGTGTTTGACGATGCTCTTGAACAGCGCGTCCTTTCGCTCTTGGGCATGGTGATGTTGGCGGGCCTGGGAGCAGGCATCCTCGACAGTCGCCAACTCCCGATGAGTTTAGGCTTGATGGCAATGGTCGTCATTGCCCAGGCTGTCCTACTGATTCTTCGACCCAGAACGATCGAGACCATTCCAGCTCGCTGGTCTGCCGCTTGTTTTTTGCCACTTTACGTTGGCTTACCTCTGCTCCTGGCCATGAGCATGCGGGTCCACAGCGGCCCCGATCTGATTTATCTCTGCCTTGCCGTAACTTTTACCAACGACACCTTCGCTTACTTCGTCGGTAAGAACCTCGGAAAACACAAACTGCACCCTCGGGTCAGTCCTAAAAAGACCTGGGAAGGCCTTGCGGGTGGTGTCATCGGTAGCCTGGTTGCGAGTTTTATCATCTGGCATTGGCTTGATCTGAAGGCTCCCTGGACGGCGCTCCTCGCTTATGGACTGACAATGGGTGTGCTGACCCCCATGGGAGACTTGGCAGAAAGTCTTCTCAAACGAGCCGCTGATGTCAAAGACAGCGGCCGTATCATTCCTGGTCATGGGGGCGTTTTGGATCGTATCGACGCCCTCCTTTTCGGCTTTCCAATCACCTACATGTTCGCCCTGTTGGTGCTGCGATAGGAGCTGTAAATGCTTGGGCTCGCCATTCTCGGCAGCACCGGATCCATCGGCACGCAATGTCTTGACCTCGTCGATCGCTTCCCTGAACAGTTGAGGGTCGTCAGCATTGCCGCTGGTCAAGCCGTCGACGTCCTGTGCGAACAAGTTCGACGCTATCAGCCTCGCATGGTCAGTTGTGCCACTCGAGAGGGGGCTGACTTTCTCAAAAGAGAGCTTGGTGACCTACCCGTCGAGGTGGTCTGGGGACCTTCTGGCCCGTGTGATGCCGTCGAAATCGATGGAGTCGATACCGTTGTCGCCGCCATCGTCGGTGCCGCAGGCTGCCGAAGTACATTGGCTGCCGCACGAGCCGGCCGACGCATCGCCCTGGCAAACAAAGAGAGCATCGTCGCAGCAGGTCCTCTGTTACGCCAAGAGGTTGAGCGTTCAGGTGCGCAAATCATCCCGATTGACTCGGAACATGCAGCACTACATCAATGCCTGATCGGTGAATCCCACAGCACAATTGCCGAGCTGTGGCTCACGGCAAGTGGCGGTCCGTTCCGAGGTTGGCAGAAGCACCAACTCGAAAAGGTTGAACCGGAACAAGCACTGCANCACCCAAACTGGTCGATGGGTCCGAAAATAACCATTGATTCNGCNACCATGATGAACAAGGGCCTGGAGTTAATCGAGGCNTGCTGGCTCTTCGAATTACCAGCTCAACACATCAAAATTGCAGTTCATCCAAGCAGCACTGTGCACTCCATGGTCGCCTTTCAAGATGGAACCTGGAAAGCGCAACTCGGCGCGCCGGATATGCGCGCNGCCATCAGCTACGCTNTAACCACTCCACACCGACTAAATCTNNTGGAACGACAAGCGGTTCGGCCTTGGAACCCNCTGGGACAAAGCCTTCATTTCGAATCCTACGATGAGGGGCTCTTTCCTGCGCCGAGCCTGTGCCGACGAGCTCTCGAACTCGGNCGAGGAACCCCTGCAGCACTGAACGCTGCGAACGAGATCCTCGTTGCGCGATTTCTAAAGCGGGAGATCTCCTTCCTTGCGATCGGNGAGGGGCTTAAATACTGCCTCGACAACAATGGTACAGCCGATTTTAAAGACCTCGAAGGCTTGGCTCGACTCGACGCAAGGGTGCGAGNCTGGGCACNGAACTGGGCTCCTTAATGAATCGTGGTCCGGCACTCTTTCTGCTGGCATTGCTCGCCCGTTTACTCTTCCTCGGNGACGCCCGGTGGACCTCTGANGAAAGTTATTTCTTTGCTTGGGTACACGATGTGGCGTCGGGTCTAAAATGGGATGGCTTNGGCACNCCGGTCAGTGGAAGTTCTGCTTGGCACCCNGGCTCCTGGTTTTTTCTTGTTCTCGTCCCCTTTGCTTGGCTCTCTAATTCGCCCTGGGCGGTCGCNATCGGAGTTGCTGTCATCGACAGCGTTGCCGTNCTCCTCGCCTGGCTTGGCCTGCGGGGACTCATGGGCAAAGAAAGNCAGCAGGCAGCTTGGTACGGTGCNCTCTTTCTNGCGCTTTCTCCATGGGCTTTNCTCTATGCNGACCGACCGTGGAACTCGAANCTCGTCAGTCTGCCCGCCAGTCTNATCGTTTTCGGCCTTGGAGCATGGTGGCAGGGNNCGAGNCGTCGATGGCCCTTGGTCATCGCTCTCGCTGGTGNCGCNANGTTCCCGAGTTTTCATCTCAGTGCACCGCTCTATTGGCTACCAGTAATCTTCANCCTCTGGTTCGGTCGANCTCGAGGCTTTCCGGGTCTACTGCTTGGAATTGTCGTCGCGTTCAGCCTGCAGGCTCCCTACGTTATTAACGAGTTAAAAACCGACTTCCGTAACAGTCGACNTCTCCTCTCCGGCGAAAATAACCACGCGCACCGTAGCTTGGGAAACAGTCTGCTTGCACTCAGTTGGCCTATTCGAATGACCACCTCAGAGATCGGCTATCATGCNCAACAAGGTTACTGGCATGACTACGACGCCAGCGCGCCGATTTTGCGNCCCNCATCACAACAGGGNGTCCTTTTTTGGCAAACACACCGGAACCTNGGAATTCTGGCTGTGATCGCNTCTTCATTATTGGCTATTTTTAGCTGGNTTTTCTGGCTTCGNCACNTCCGATGGAGACNACTGAATGAGGACCCATTCAGTTTATTTTTNCTGCTGGGNACACTGACCGGTTGGGTCCTTATTGTCGCCGCATCTCGAAAAGCTTACCCCCATTANATGCAGCCTCTCCTGCCCTTCTACCTGGGTGTTATTGGACTTGGTGTCGATCGTTACATGAAGTCCCAAAAAAGAGGGGCNCCCATCGTTCTCTGGGCGGTGCTGTTGCTAGGACTTGCGCCGACCTCCATGTACTANNCGGAAAGGGANCGACCTTTTGGGCTTGCTGCCAATCTCGCGACACTCGATGCTGTGGAGCAACTCGGCANCCAAGTTGACGTGCGCTTNTGTGGACGCCTCAAATACCGAAGCCGNGTCCANCTCAACCAAATCGCTCGAATTACCCACCCGAANCTCTTGTTTACCGAGGGNCACCCACGCATGCTTCTCCANCTAGAACGANAGAANCTCGAAGGAATCCTGTACCGCAAAGCGCTCTGGCAACACTATGCGCACGGCCAATGGATGGTCTTGGTGGATAACCCTTTACCTCGGACGCTTCGTCTTCTAAGTTGCACATAATGAATGAGCCCTCATTCATAAAGGCNAAGAGATGGCAACAAAGCAAAAGAANACAGACCGAAGAGCACTCATCCTCGATGCCGCNGTNATCGTCTTCGCCCANTCAGGTTTCGACCGGGCANGGGTGAGCGANATCGCTCGAGCAGCCGGAGTCGCCGATGGNACGATTTACCTCTACTTCAAAAACAAAGANGANCTCCTGATTCGGCTGTTTGAGGAACGTATCAATCCGGTCATCAATCAACTTGACGATCATGTCACNTCCTCAGGGGANGATCCTCGAGGTCAGTTNATGGCCCTTGTNGAAGGCTATCTNGCAGGNGTGGGCGATGANCCCAAAATGGCNACNTTGATCACGAAACAAGTGCGCCAAAGTCATGAGTTCATGACCAGTTATTCAAACGAACCNCTCAAGGCCTTTATGGCNATTGTCGAACGCATCTTCCGCGCCGGNCANCGAGACGGTGTGTTCCGCAGAGATGTGGATGTCGGCACGCTACGATGGATGGTTTGGGGTGCCTTGGACGCCTTTGCACTCGCCTGGATTGCTGGCGGGCGCACCAACAAGACGGTTTTAAAGCGCGATGCCGAACAACTAGCCGCAGTCCTGCTACGGGGTCTCGGCACGGGCGAACAACCCAGTTTGCTACCCTATTCGGTGGTAGAAACACCCCACCAATACACGACCCATACGACTCAAGATTTCGATCCCGGATTGGATTGACTTCAATGACCAGCCAACGGAGAAGCACGCCACGATGAATCAACCAATTTCCTTTCAACTAAGCGAAGATCAACAAGCCTTTCGAGCCGAAGTGAAACGGTTCATGGCTGAAACCGTCATCCCCCATGCAGGAGAATGGGACGAAACCGGCTACTTTCCAAAAGCTGAACTCAACGCGGCTTGGGAAATGGGGATTATGAATTTATGCATCCCTGAAGCTCAAGGTGGCTCAGGGATGAGTCTCTTGGACACCGTGATTATCGGTGAAGAGGTCGCATACGGCTGCACGGGCTACTCCACCTCCATGATGGCGAATGAACTCGCGCTGGCACCGATCGTTTTGGGCGCTAGCGAGGAGGATAAGGAAAAGTGGCTGCGCCCCTTTACCGAAGAACCTCGGCTGGCTTGCTTCTGCCTCTCTGAACCCGGAGCCGGTAGCGACGCAGGCAGCCTTCGAACACGAGCGACCCTCGAGGGGGACGAATGGGTTCTCAACGGCTCCAAACAGTGGATTACCAACTCGACGCACGCCGATCTTTACGTCGTCTTTGCCACCACGGACACAAGCCTTCGGCAAAAAGGCATCGGTATCTTCCTTGTGGAACGAGGAACGCCGGGACTCACGGTCATGCCGCACGAAAATAAGATGGGACAGCGGGCCTCCGATACCGCGCCGGTGGTCTTTGAGAATTGCCGCATCCCGAAAGCGAATTGTGTGGTCGAGCCAGGCAAGGGCTGGGCTGTCGCCATGAAGACGCTAGATTACAGTCGCCCTATGGTGGCTGCAGCCGCTGTTGGCCTTGCGCAACGGTGTCTGGATGAAAGCATTGGCTACGCAAAAGAACGTAAGACGTTCGGCAAACCCATCGCACAGTACCAGAGCATTGGATTCAAAATCGCAGACATGGCCATTAAGACGGAAGCGTCCCGTCTTCTTTGCTACAAAGCGGCATGGCTCTGCGACCAGGGATTGTCGAACAACGCAGAGGCTTCATACGCCAAGGCTGCTGCTGCCGACTGGGCGATGGAGATTGCCGTGGATGCCGTGCAGGTCTTTGGTGGCTACGGCTACGTCAAAGAGTATCCCGTTGAGAAACTCATGCGGGACGCAAAACTGATTCAAATTTATGAGGGAACCAGTCAAATTCAACGATTAATCATCACCCGCGAACTCTTTCGCTAGGTTAACGAGGTAAATTATGAAGATTTTAATTCCAATGTCACGAACTGAGGATCCGTACGCGAAGATTCTCGTGCGAGCCGACGGCAGTGACATCAATCGAGACAATGTAGCGATGGTCATCAACCCTTTCGATGAAATCGCTGTCGAGGAAGCGCTTCGACTGCGAGAGGCAGGGAACGAGGTTGAGATCGTTATGGTTTGCATCGGCGGCAGTGAGGTCGAAAAGGAAGTCCGGCGAGCCCTCGCCATGGGTGCTGATCGAGCGATTCGCATCGATTGCTCTGAAGAATTATCCCCCGAACGGGTCACTCCTCTTCTTGCCCCCGTGGTGGAAAAAGAGAGTCCTGACCTAATCATCATGGGCAAACAAAGCATCGATGGCGATTCTGGACAGGTACCTCAACGCCTCGCTCAGCGCCTCAACTGGCCTCAGGCAACCTTTGCTAGTGACCTCAAGGTGCAAGACGGGAAGGCGACCGTCGTGCGTGAAATCGATGGTGGTTTGGAAACGGTCGCCTTCGATCTTCCTGGAATCGTCTCCACAGATCTTCGGCTCAACGAACCGCGCCTGCCCAAGCTCCCCGATATTATGAAGGCAAAGAAGAAGCCGTTTGAAGTCATGGGAGTTGACGATCTTGGCGGCCTTCCGGCCCAGCCTGTCACCGTTGTCCACCTTGCTGCTCCACCGGAGCGTGAAGCAGGTCAAATGGTTGAAGATATCAATGAGTTGGTCGCTAAGTTGCGCGACGAAGCCAAAGTTTTGAGTTAAGGAGTACCACCATGTCTACACCTGTCATGTTGCTTCTCGCCGTCGGTGTCGCTGCCGTGCTTGCGATTCTTGTGACTCGAGGTTCCAACGATTCCGAGTCGTCGGAACCATCGAACGAAAACACGACCAATGATGCCGAAACGGTCACTAAAACAGCAAAAGAAGAGACGCCAAAGACCGAGGTAAAGCCTGATCCGGTGGCGGAAGCGCCCACCGAAGAAGTCGCGACCAAAGCGCCCGCTGAAGAAACTGCGGAAGAAGCGCCCGCGGAAGAAGTTGCGGACGAAACGCCCGCCGAAGAAACTGCGGACGAAACGGCTTCGGACGAAGCGCCCTCAGACCCCCCCCAGCCCGAAGCTGCAGTTGCAACAACTGGATTGAACGGGGACGACCTGGGACCCAATGTTCTGGCTTTACTTGAGGTGTCCGGTGACCATTTGGGTGGTGCGGCTCGTGCGACGCTCGCTGCGGCGATTCAACTAGCGAAAGCGACCGATGTTGAACTCCACGTCTGCTGCCTGGGCTCGGCTACACAGTCTGCCAAAGAAGCATGTGTCGAGGGCGTCACTGCAGTGCATACGATCACGAACGACGCCTTCAACGAACCGGTGGCTGAACTGTACACGGCTGCAGCACTCACCGCCCTGCAGGCGACCCAGGCAAGCATCGTTGTGGCACCGGCGAGCTCGACCGCAAAAGACTATGTTCCGCGGGTGGCCGAATCCCTCGGTGCGGGCATGATTTCGGAAGCCATTGCTGTGGATGGTCCAAAGACCTTCAAGCGTGCCCTTTGGGCGGGCAGTGCCATCGCGACGGTTGAAGCCCACAGCGACCGCCTTGCGCTCACCATCCAGCCCACTGCATTCGATCCTGTGAAACCAGGCGACGGCAGCACTTCAGCCATCGAATTTGATGCCCCTGCGACGAAGACACACTTTATCGAGTTCGCCGGAACGGTCAGCGAACGCCCAAGCCTTGGCGATGCCGAGGTTGTGGTGGCTGGAGGCCGAGGCTGTGGTGTATCCGGTGGTGAAAGCGAATTCGACTTCAGTCCTGTTGAGAACCTGGCAGACAGCCTCGGCGGAGCGATCGGTGCCAGTCGAGCGGTGGTCGATGCCGGTTGGGTTCCAAACGATTGGCAAATTGGCCAAACCGGAAAGACGGTGGCCCCGAAACTTTATATTGCCTGCGGGATTTCTGGCGCGATTCAACACGTTGCTGGTATGAAGGGATCCAAGACAATCGTGGCAATCAACAAGGACCCAGAAGCACCGATCTTCCAAGTCGCCGATTACGGATTGGTCGGAGATTTGCACCAACTGTGTCCTGAACTGATTGAAAAAATTTCGAACGAAGGACTGAAGGTAGGGTAAACAATCTTTATGCAGACTTGGCTCGTCCCAGTCATACTGGTGCTCAGTATACTGACTTTTGCTCGCAATGCGGGTCGACTTGTTCGGCTCATACTGCTTGGGAAGTATGACTTTACGCTGACGGGACTGAAGGACCGGATCAACGATGTGTTGATCTACGTTCTGGGCCAACTCAAACTGATGAGGGAGCCGGGAGCAGGCCTGCTGCACATGGCCTTCTTCTACGGGTTTTTGTTGATTCAAGTCGGGCTCGTCGAGTTTGTCGTTGCGGGCATTTACAAACCGGACGGCAACCCGTTCACCTACGCCATGATTTTAGACGTGCCGGCGAAAAGCACGATGATGCTCTTTTATTGGGCATCCCAGGAACTTGCGATCTGGGGTGTTGGGCTCGCATGTGCTGTGGCGATTTTCCGCAGGTGGTTTCTCCGCGCATTCTTGCCCCGACTGAAAAAACGCAGTCTCGATGCGGAGTTAATCATCGCATTTATCGCCGTCCTGATGATCAGCTTAGGAGGGCACCAAGCGGCGGAGATTGCTGCAGGGCATGGCACCTTTGGCGATGCCGCGAATGGCTGGACTCAAGGACGACCACTGACGGCGGTGGTGGCGGGATGGTATTCGAAACCTGTAGCGGAATTGTGGTCACCCATCTTTTGGTGGATTCACTTTCTGACCATCATGGCCTTTCTCAACTACTTACCGTTTTCGAAACACCTCCATCTCCTGGGGGCTGCACCGAATTTCTTCTTCCGACCGCTNGACCANGGCCGACGNTTACCCAGTATCGACTTTGAAACGGAAGAGGAGTTCGGCGTCGGTCGGGTCGAACAGTTTAGAGCAAGTGACCTTCTCGATACTTTTGCATGTGCAGAGTGCAACCGCTGCACGGTCGTCTGTCCCGCAAACACCACGGGCAAGCCACTCGANCCGGCGAAAATCGTNCATGACATGAAGGACAACCTCTACGCCAACGAGGTGAATNTAGTGGCTTGGGCACAGGCCGGTCGGGAAGGCAGTGCTGAGGTNATCAAGCCCCTCATCGCCGCCGATGGNACGGGCTCCGTNCACATCGATGANCTTTGGAGTTGCACCACGTGTGGCGCATGCATGGAGGAATGTCCGGTTGGCATTCGGCATGTNCCGAAAATTCTNGAAATGCGGCGCCACCTTACGATGATGGAAGGCGAGCACCCGGAAGAGCTCGGGGGTGTTTTTCGCGGTTTGGAAAACAACGCCAATCCATGGGGCATGGGTGCCAACATGCGCTTCGANTGGGCAGAGGGCTTGGATCTGCCGACGGTCGAAACCAATCCAGACTACGAATACCTTTATTATGTCGGCTGCGCAGGCTCCTTCGACGATCGGGCAAAAAAGACCACGCTGGCGATGGTGAAACTCCTACGACACGCACAGATCAACTTCGCTGTGTTGGGTAAAGCGGAGAGTTGTAATGGCGAAACCGCTCGCCGACTCGGTAACGAGTACCTTTTCGTCGAACTCGCAGGCACCCTGTTGGAAACCTTCAAGACCTACGGCGTGAAGAAAGTGATCACCACCTGCCCTCACTGTCTGAATACCTTCAATAACGATTATCCCGATCTCGACGGTTACGAGCCGATGGAAATCCATAATCACATCGACTTTGTTGAAGAGTTGGTGCGATCAGGTGCTCTCGCATTGAATGATGANNACCCGGGNACGGTGACTTATCACGACTCTTGTTATCTCGCTCGTTACAANGGGATCACTGAGAGTCCGNGAACCCTTCTGACCCAACTCGGCGCCAACGTCGTCGAAATGGAACGCAGTAAAGATCGTGGTTTTTGCTGCGGCGCAGGGGGNGGAAGAATGTGGATGGAAGAGCACCATGGCACGCGCGTCAACCAAGACCGAACAAAAGAGGCGCAAGCGACNGGAGCGGCCACCGTGGCCGTTGCGTGTCCNTTTTGTATGACGATGATCGGGGATGGTACCAGAGAACTCGGTNTGGCCGACCAACTCGAAGTGGTGGACCTCGCTGAGATGGTGGCTGACCGCCTGTCGTGATCTTGGGGCTTTTTGGGGGCTGTGCTAAGCATCCGCCCGCAACGGTCGGGAAACGANACAGTGACGCAGTCGAAAAAACTNAGAAAACGCTTCGCTAGGGTTCGTGTNGATCTACGACTCGAGGTTGAAACGGAGACGGGTAGTCTCCACACTCGAGCGCATAACCTCTCGGCAAAAGGCGTCATGTTCTCTTCCGATGCTGAGTTGGTCCCTGGAGAGCCGGTTCATGTTTTGATCTACATCCCCCGAGGTCGCGAGGTCGACCTGCTCAAAATCCGNGGGCAGGTGATCTGGGTCCGCAAAGAGGAGAATGGTAACTTCATGTCTGGGTGTGGCTTCCAGCGCTTCGCTCCGGGNGATGAACGTCGATTACGACAGTACCTGCTCGCCCACATCAAAGGCGAGAACCCCCATGANGCCCCTTATTTTGGTCGTGAAGGCAAATTCGACTAGTGCGCTTTTTGCCCGACAGGATCGCTCAAAAAGGGGNACTGAGTGGGCAACTTTAGATGGCTNTCCTNCGCGGANTAACAGGGCTNCTCTGGGCCTTTTTCGGTGGCGGCATGGCGACCATGCTTTGCTTCGTTGCCCTTCCGCTGGGCGGTCGAGGCAATCGTTATCAACTCATGATCCAACGAGTGTGGGCGAAAGTCACCTTGTGGATCTTCGGAATTCNACTTCGCATCGAACATCGAGATCGACTGCCTAAAGGCTCCTGNATNGTGGTTGCAAACCACTGCAGTAACTTGGATATCTTTGTCCTGATGAGTGCCTTACGAGGCGATGTCCGCTTCATCGCCAAGATGGAACTGATGGCTCTTGTGCCCATCAGCCTGGGCATGTGGAGCATAGGTCATATCTTTGTTCGGCGGTCCAGTCGTCGATCCGGACGTTCGGCGNTCCTCCANGCAGAAGATCAAGTAAGACACTCGAANGCGAAGGTTCTGTTCTTTCCCGAAGGAACGCGCTCCTTACCGGACGGCCCCCAACTGCCATGGCGNATGGGCGCATTTGCTCTGGCCGTGGCCGCCCAAGTTCCAGTGCAACCCATTGCGGTGGTTGGAACGGCCAATTGTTGGCCCCCGAACCAACTCTTTCCACGGGCGGGCGGTGAGGTCCTGCTGCACTTTTTACCGCCCGTAGAGACCCAAGGATTGGCGAAGGGAGACCGGCTTCAATTGAAAGATCAGGTCGCCGCTTGCGTCACCGAACGATTGAAAAGTCCAACACAAGCATAGCTTGTGCGTTGCAGAGTCGTGCAAAGTGGGTTTAATCCCCTTCTGCTAAACGGGAGTTGTGAGCATGAAAAAGCTCTTCGCCGCGATGATCTTGATAATCGGCAGCTTGGCCCAAGCCCAGGATGCTCACGAGCCAAACAATACCTTCGATACGGCCTCGCCGATCACCCCTGGCCAACCCCTCGAGGCGACGATCCATGGCGGTGGCAATGACATCGACTATTACACCTTCGACGTCGAAGTGGCGGGTCCGGTCGTCATTGAAACCTTTGGAGATGCCGGTGATTCTCGGATGTGGCTCTACGGCGAGAATCAGGCACAGATTGCCTACAACGACGACGGTGGCGATGGCTTGTTTAGCCGCATCCAACGGGACACGATGGCACCAGGGACCTACTTCATTAAGGTCGATGAGTTCGGCAACAATGCCAACATCAGTTACAACCTGCGCGTGAATCTGATCGAAGGTGAACTTCGGGTTGGCACGCCGGAGTTTAGCCCAGCACCTCAGCCCAACCGAACGTGGGGTTTAGCCATCGACATCATTAACGCGAACGCCGGACCTGTCGATGGGACCAGCGCAAGCCTCACGGTTGCCGGAGAGAACTTGGCACCTTGCAATGTCCCTGCCCTCGCCGGAAATGCGAGTCACACCTGCCGCTGGAGTAACTTAGCGCCTCTCCCCGCCGGCTACCACCTGGCTCGAGTATGTGCAGATGCTAACTTTGCCGTGGGTGAGTTAAACGAAAATGATAACTGTGCAGAATTTCTCGCCCCACCTCTCGTGGCGGGTGATCCCGACGCTTACGAGCCCAACAATACCTTCGAAGAAGCCGCCGAAATCAACCATGGCGATGACCTGGTTCTCACCACGCACAACAATGGTCAGGACATCGACTACTTTCGCTTCACATTGGATCGTCAGGCCAATCTGGTCATCCAAACGCGCCCTGTGGTCGCAGACGACAGCGACAGCCGAATTCAATTATTTGATGAAGAACAACAGTTGGTCACTCAAGCCGGATTCGGGTTTGGACACCCTATTTTAACCCGGAACAACATGGCTGCGGGTACCTACTACATTCGGACTGAAGAGTTCGGAAACAATGCACAGATGCGCTACATCCTGAGTCTGCGAATGGTAACAGGCGCCATCGGGGTCGGCGAGGTCACCCTGGATCCACAGCCCTTAGTTGGCCAAGCCTGGGGCTTAACTGCATCGGTTCAAAACAATCACAATGCAAACTCACCCGAACTCGTAGCTCAACTGCGTATTAACGATGAAGCTCAGGCTGACTGTGCTGTGCCGGCTCTGGAACCCGGTCGAAACCATAGCTGCAGTTGGGAAGAACTCGCCGGACTCAACATCGGCGCGCACACCATCGAGTTCTGTGCCGATACCGGCAATGCCGTTCTCGAGAATGACGAAAACAACAACTGCCGAACCCTAGCCGTCAACTTAGGACCGGATCTTCAGGCTCAAGGATTAACACTCAATCCCGTGTCCCCCGATGTGGGCGATGTCTGGGCAGCCACTGCAACGCTGGTCAACACCAACAACGACACCGCAGGCGCGAGCACGGCTTCACTTCGCCGAGGGGACGACGTTTTGGGAACCTGCGACGTCCCCGAACTCGGTTTAGGAGAGACCCACGAGTGCAGTTGGCAGGATCTGGCTGGACTGCCCAACGGACGCTCTGAGATCCGAGTCTGTGCTGATTCTGCTGGAGCTGTGGAAGAACTCAACGAAGAGAACAACTGCGCAGTGCGTAATCTGGCTTTGGGTTACGATATGGTCGTGCGGGATCTCGTACTCGATCCAATGAACCCCGGCGCCGATCAAATCTGGTCTGCGACCGCAACCGTCCGCAATCGATTCAACCCTGAGACCCCAATCACCCAAGCAGGTTTGTACCTAGACGATCAGCTTTTAGCCCGTTGCGAAGTGGAAGCACTCGCGGCCGACGGATCGACAGAATGCGTTTTTGAGGACCAACCAGCCCCGCCCGCAGGCCGCCACCAAGTTCGGTTTTGTGCCGACATCGATGAGGAAATTGACGAGCGAAGCGAAGACAACAACTGCACCGATGTCACCATTTATAATGGTCCAGACCTACAGGTTCAGAATGTCTTGCTGAACCCGGCCGAGCCGCTCCGTGATCGTGACACCCAGTTCGTTGTGTTGGTCTTCAACGGAACCGCAGATGAAGCCGCTGGCTCCACCGTGACCCTCACCGAAGAAGGAAATGCCCTGGGCAACTGCCCGGTCACCCCACTTGCAGGGAATGCTGTGGGCGTGTGCATGATCAACGGACTCCGGTTTGAGGGCGGAGATCATACCATTAACGTCTGCGCAGACGGCAACGACGAAGTGGTGGAGATCGATGAGGATAACAACTGCTCGGAAGTAAACTTTACCATCGAAAACGTGGACGAGTACGAGCCCGACAATGACCGAGCCACGGCCACCATCATCAACGCAGGTGAAGCCCAGGACCACAATCTACACAATAACGATGACCAAGACTTCGTGCGATTCTTCATCAACGAAGCCTCTGAGGTCACGATTGAGACCTTGCCGGTCGAGGAAGATGACTCCTATGACACTCGGCTGGTGCTCCAAGATGCCGAGGGTCAGCAACTGGCACAAAATGACAACGGCGGCGTCTCTCCATTCAGCCGCATCATCACTGAACTGCAGCCAGGCACCTACTATGCGAGGGTCTCTCGAGCCCGTGGCGCAGCTGCTGAACGTTATCGAATTAGCCTCAGTGCCATCCGTCTTGCAGATCGTCCCCCGAACCTTTCGACCGGCGGGTTCACGCTCGCACCGAACGAACCAGAAGCCAGTGAAGCATTCGTCACGACCTTCGTGGTTACCAACGCCAACGATGCGGGGGTCAGTGAAGCCAGCTTAGCGCGCCTGACCATCGATGATGAGACCCGAGGGGAATGTGCGNTACCCGAGNTGGAAAGCGGTGCCAGCCACAACTGTGAAATCGCCGTCCCCGGCGGGATGACCGCTGGAGAGCGCGTTCTTNGGGTCTGCGTCGATCCCGATGGTCTGGTGGATGAACGGGACGAAAACGACAACTGNAGTGAATTGGAGCGCATGGTTTGGGGAGGTGATGAATACGAGCCCGACAACGATGCNGAGAATGCGACCGAACTCGTCGTTGATGAAGATCAAACCCACAGCTTCCACCGNCCGGACGACAGTGATTGGGTGCTGATCAACCTGGCGGNAGCCGGAACGCTGACGGTCACTGCAGGTGGTGTGGGGGTTGATGTGGACGCAGAACTGATGAGTGAGGGTGGCGAGGAACTTGCCGCCTCTACATCTCGTGGNGATGCGGANATCGTGTATGGNCCGGTCGATGCAGGGGTNTTTTATGTGCGCTTCTTCAGCCGAGACGAGCAACGAGCTGTCGCGTACACCATGANTCTNTCCGTNGAGGAGTTGGAAGGTGGCGTTCAGCATAACTATCTGCTGCAAAACCTTTCGGTGTCGCCCGAGCGCCCCGAACCAAACAGTGAATTCTCCAGCCGGATCGCAGTGGTGAACCAAGGCAACATCAATTCCGTACCCACCACGATCCAGTTGAGCGTGGACGNTGTTGATGATGCCAGTTGCAATGTGCCTGCACTGACTCCGGGACGCAGTCATTACTGTAACAGCGTGGAACTGAGTCCGATCGCCGANGAGGGCATGCACACACTNAGGGCCTGCGTCGATCCAGAAAACGCAGTGGAAGAAACCGACGAGGAAGACAACTGCGCNGAGATGGAATTCGAGGTCGGCAATCCNATTCCCGATCAAAATGATCTTTGGCTTAGAGCACCCCGAATTTCACCTGATCTCCCACAGGCAGATGACTTCGTCACCTTGCGGGTTCAAGTGATGTACACCGGCGACGCTCANGTGGATGCCACCACCCTCGAAATGCGCGCTGACGGTGANATCTTCAGCACGTGCAACGTCCGGTCGCTGGACAGTCGCTTNCATCGGTCAGCCACCTGTACTTCNCCGGGTAATGTACTCCAAGCCACCAGCAATGATCAGGTGATCAGTCTCTGTGCCGATGCGGGTGACCAGGTGGAAGAAACCGATGAGGAAAACAACTGNATCAGCTTGTTACTGCGTGCTGGGGAAGGGCTCGTTGGACTTGAGCCGGACGTGTACGAAGAGGACAACAGCTATGCCACCGGCAGTTTCATCGCCGATAATTTCGACGCNAACTACGCTCAAGTGCACAACCTGCATCACCCCGACGACGTGGACTATGTGAAGTTCACGATGGTCCGCGAGGATATTTTAAACGTCGGCTTGTTAGGTTTAGCGGGTCAATTGGATGTTCGAGTCATCGACAACGAGATCAGTGGAGACGCAGGACCCATCAATTTGCTGGATATCGCCCTTGATGGCGCCAATGGCAACGGAACCACACTCCCGCTCGGAGAAGGAACCTACGCCATTGTGATTCGTAGTGCCGACGGNAAGGCAGTGCCTGAGTACAAGCTNAGAGCTTGGACTGATCTNGGNCCCATTCGCCCAGATGCAGGTCCGGCGCCCGTGGATGCAGGTCCAGCAGGTGAATGTCAGAATGACTTGGATTGTGGTGGTGGCTTGATTTGCAACACCGATGACTCCGAGCCGTACTGCACGCAGGAATGCAACACGGTGGCAGATTGCCCGAGCGGCTTTCAACTAACCTGTGCGGAGATTCGTCCAGCGGTTCGTATTTGCATACGTGGTTCCGCTCCAGATGCTGGTCCGATCGCCCAGCCTGTGGACCCCGGTGCAGGTTGCTCTTGCGATCAACTGAATCCNGGTTCCNTCTTCGGGCTTCTGGCATTCATGACACTGATTGGATGGCGNCGGCGAAGACGCGCTTAAAAAGAGTTCAACGCTGGCATCGGGCGCACCAATAGGTCGCTCGGTTGCTCAGCGTACGCTGGCGAATCGTTCCGCTGCAGCGACGGCAGACCGACCCGGCGCGCCCATAAACGGCCAATTCNTGGCGAAAGTAGCCAGGGTTTCCTTCGACATTTTGAAAGTCCTTCAATGTCGTCCCCCCGGCGGCAATGGCGGCTTTGAGAACGGACCGAATACCGTCGACCANCCGATCCAGGCGATGGATCGCAATCGCTCCCGCCTGACGGAAAGGATGAATACCTGCTCGATGCAAAGCCTCACTGGCGTAAATGTTTCCGACNCCNACCACCACACGACCATCCATAATCAATGACTTGATGGGNCGACGAGACCCCCGACAGATCGATGCAAGGTATTCGGTGTGAAAGCTTGATTCACATAGAGGCTCCGGTCCTAAATGAACCAAGCGCGGGTGCGCTTCTGCTCGCTCNCCAACGTGGANTTGAAAAAATCCAAANCGACGGGGGTCCCGGTAGCAAAGGACCTTGCCGTCGGCATGCAGGCGCCAATGTTCGTGTTTGAGCCATGGTGTCTCNGNTCGGGCGAAAAATAGTTGTCCNCTCATCCCTAAATGCACAAGCAGATGATGGTGATCTGAAGATAAAATTAAATACTTCGCCCGGCGTCTTACCGATTGGATCTGGCAGCCGTAGAGTTGTTGTACCGCTGCCGGGTCAGGCCAAGGAAACCGTAAATTTTTGGTACCGTGTTCAAATCTAAGAATACGACGTCCCGTCAGTTCCGGTGCAATCGCCGCCCGACATGTCTCCACCTCTGGAAGTTCAGGCACGGTGCTCGATCAGTTGAGCGCATTCCTGAAAAATACGACGGATCTCGGCGATGTCCTTGGCCTGACGTAGGCGGCTGCCCAACTGTGTTTCACTGATTTCCAGACGAAGAGCGTCGATCAGTGCTTCGTGGACGTGATGATCAGGACCCGGTCCGACCGTAAACAGGAACAAATCAACCTTCTCCCCACTGCTGCCGGGTAGTTCAATAGGCGTCTTCAATCGAACCACACCCAGACTTGTCTGCTCCCTCTCGGCAAGTGTGGCATGCGGCAGACAAATACCATCGCCCAAATGAGTCGATTGCTGACGCTCTCGGTACCAGAACGCTTCCTCGAGATCTGACCGACTGCCGCCGTAGGTTTCAACAAAGCGGTTGGCGATCGCACGGATCACCTGCTTCTTCGACAATGCCTCTGAATCGAGAAGGCAAAGCTGAGGGTCTAAAAAGCTCACCAGTAGTTCTTCGCCGTGAAGACTCCCCTCATCGTCCTCTTCGATTTGCAGGCTCTCTTCTGGAATTCGAATTCTTAGCACCGAACAGCGAGCTCGCTCGGTCAATTGGTCGGTCATACGGCGCATAAATTTTGAGTAAAAATGCTCATAAGGAGGCTCTTCGAGGAGCAACAGGTCGAAGTCTGCACTGAGATCCTCGAGGTGATCGATTCCTTCATCGGTGCAGATCACCTCCACCTCTGCCTCGCTCTGACAAAGGTTAGCGAGGTCCGAAAGATGGTGCTCTGCATCTTCCGTCGCCTTGCCTTCAGGCACGGTGGCAACAAAGCGAATCTTGCCCCCTGTCGTGTCCGCCAGCAGATCGGCTGTTCGAGCAAGAACGAGATCGTGAGCACCGAGTTCAGCCACCACAAGGATGCTGTTGAAAACTCGAACTCCATCATCCTTAAAGACAGCCACATTGGCGGGCAAATGGGAAAACAACCACGCCAGGGGATCCCGGTGCCACACCGCATAATGATTCTGCTCACGCCACTCAAACAAAACCCATCGTGGTTTCATGACGTGACAAAGCTCGTAAACCTCTTCTCTTAAATCTCGACAGCTCCCGGTCTCATAAAAGAGTCGAGCTCCCACCTTTGCACCCATCGAAACAGAGCGACGACGGAGCGCTCGCTCTGCGGGATGGGAATCACTCAAATCCTCAATACCAAGTTGCTCTGGAACCTCTCGAACGCGAATCACCGCAAGATCCTTACGGTCTGCGAGAGCGGCTCCGAGTTCAATCAAGGGTTCGGGTGGGCTACGATCGACTAAGGTCACTAAAGCACCCACATCTCCAGAGGTGAGTCCATCGAAGGTGGAGACCGGGGTCGTGGTACCTGCAATGAGCTCGCCTGGTCCGAGGCGACCGACGGCACCTTTTCGCTCCGTCATCTGCCGACGTCCGTAAAGAAACCAAAAGCAAGCGCCTCCAGCGATAATCCCAAGGGCAGCAACAGCCGCCATGAGGCCCAACAAAAAGAGTAGGACCACACCCATGAGGATGCCGATCACCTGAACCCAGGGATACAAGGGCGTTCGATAACTCGGTTGGTACCAGCGAACGTGGGTTTCTCGAAGCACGATCACCGCCAAGTTGACCGCCATAAATGCAAGGATCTTAAAAGAGCTCGCTAGCTTTGCCAGTCGATAAACATCCAGATAGATGATCGCTACACCCATGATCAGGGAGGTCATCACGATGGCCGGGATTGGCGTCAGATAAGAGGAACGAACCTCCCCCAAAACGCCTGGGAGCAGACGGTCTCTCGCCATACTGAATGGGAACCGACTGGCGGCCAACAAGCCGGCGTTCGCCATCGAGACCATCGTTAACGTGCCCAACACTGCAAACACTTTACCCAAGACATCCCCGCCAAGGGCGACCGCCATGGTGTGGACTGGGCGAAAGTCCCCCTGCAAGCCTCCCTCTGCCATCGAGAGGTTGGTGTCTACCGTCCCTGCCAGGACGTAGTTAAAGATCGTGTAAATCAGCGTGGCGACGGCCAGAGAGATGATCATTCCAAGGGGTAGATTTCGATCCGGCCGCTCCACCTCTTCAGCGATCGCCGCGATCTTCGTCACCCCAGCATAGGAAATATACACCACCGCAACACACTCGATCAGCCCAACGGTTCCACGGGGCAGACTCGGCGTGAGCAACTCTGTGTCGATGGAGCCAACCCCTGCAAAGATTAAGACTGCAAGACCCAATATAGACAGGCTCACAAGAACAACTTGAGCCTGACCGACCTTTCGAACGCCAACGATGTTAATCCCTGTAACAGCCACCAAAAAGAACAACGCTGCCGGAATGGTGGGAACATACCAAACCTCCTGCAGGTACCAAGACAAGCCGACCAGGGCGAAGGCCGTTTTCAGGAGTTGAGCGAGCCACAACCCGAGCCCACCAATCGTTCCCATCAGGGGGCCGAAGGTTCGATCGATGTAGACGTAAGAGCCACCAGAGGTTGGCATGGCAGTGGCGAGTTCAGATTTCGATAAGGTCGCCGGCAAACAGCAAATACCGGCGATCAGAAACGCCAGCCACATCGAAGGTCCAGACACCTTGGCTGACAGCCCAGGGAGAATAAACAAACTCCCAAGCATCGCCCCTAAACTGATAGCGACGATCCCGCTGAGCCCTAAACGACGCTCCATGTGAAGAGCCACGCGTACTCCCTACAGTCTCTTATGGGCAGTCTAATAACACGGAATACCGTCGGGTCTAGATTCCTTCGTTTACGCAAGATTCCATCGGCGCCGCAGAAAGATTCCCAAAAGACCAGGCAACAACCAAATCAAAATCATCCAAGGCTTGTTCCACAAGGGCGCCCACTCAACCGCCTCGACTCGCTCTGTCCACACTTGTCGCCAGGGAACATCTTCGAGGTCATGCCGATGCCAGTTCAACACCTTACCCCCGGTCGCTTGTGATATGGCGTTTGCCACCGCCGTGTTGGGACCCAGTTGGCGACGCTCAGGTCCCAGGGCTCCGACCAGAACAACCCCCTCGAGTTGGGCAACCTCGGCGCCGTCGGCCCGAGCGACTGCCTTCAAAGACCAAACACCGTCGCTTAAATCTTTAATCTGAAACCCCGCCCAGCCATCGGTATCGGTTTGTTCCTCCACAACGCGTTTTGCTTCATGCTTGTGTTCCAAAACAAGCTCGATTTGACCTCCCGCCTGGGGTTTCCACTGGGGATCTTTCAAACCCAACCGAAACCGCAGCGGCTCACCGGAAGGATGACGCTCAGGAAGTCCTGACCATTGCAATCGACTGTATGCTAAATCTCCCGCTAACCAGCGGAGCGCTTTGTGCCAGAATCGGTAATAAGGTCGTGAGCCTGCTTTCGCTTCGGCAGCAGGCAACTGCCAATTCCAAAGGCTATCCACGGCAATGGCCAAGCTTCGACCACGCCCCATACGACTCGCAACCATGATCGGTTCCGGACGGGTTTCACTGTGTTCGGGATGCACCAATAAAACCGTGCTGCCTGGCTTTGGACGCCCCAAACGGTTGTGTCCGGCGAGCAGGGGGAGTCCATCCAACAAACCTTGAACCGGTTGTCCTGGGCGTAAATCAAGAATGGGATGACCTTCTGCGCTGACGCGAGGATGAAAAAATCGCTGATCTGCAGGCCCAGCAGCCAACTCGACAGGAAGAATTTCAGCCACGGGTGTCCCCGAATACCCACCCTCCGTAAAACTTCTCGGACCACCTACCATCACGAATCCACCGCCGTTTTCGAGGACGAAATCTCGAACATGCCGCAAATACCGCCCCACGCTGTACGGTGCGAAATCAAAGTCTTGAAAGATCACCACATCAAAGGTGTGCAGTTGCTCCACAAACAGTTCGCGCTCAGGGAAAGGAATGAGGCTGAGTTCCTGCTCAGGAACAGCATTGGAATCACCATGAGTTCGCAGAATGAAAAAGCTGATCAGGTCGATGCCTGGATCTTCTTTCAAAAGCCGTCGTAGAAAACGGACATCCCAAGTGGGTTCGCCGGCGACCTGAAGGACCCGAAGCCGATCTCGAACCACTTGAAGGGGGATTTCTAAGCGATTGTTCTGCAACTGTCGCTCACCCAGAGTTGGGCTCAACTCCACCGTAAGCACCTGGCGACCGACACGAACCGGCTTGATGGGAACCTTCAGGTCTTTCTCAAACCGATCGCTTTCAATCTCAACCCATTGGCTCTGTCGCTCCACCCCCGGCATATGATGACTGAGTTGCAGCCGTTCTCCTGCCAAGCCCCGAGCACGCAAACGAAGAGTCACATCAAAAGTATTTCGAACAAAGGCGAGCTTTGGAGGGTCGAGAAGCTCGACGCCGCCATCTTTACCCATCGCTTCCCCGGGAAGAAGTACAGTAACAGGTAGCGCTAGAGCCTTCAGTCTCTGTTCGGCTTCCGGACGTCGAAAACTGCCTCGGCGATCCACCCCATCAGAAATCAGCGCAATACCAGCCACCGGTTGCTCACCGAGATGACTCTTCATGGCTTCGAGGGCGCCAAGGACGTCTGTATCCCGCCCCTCAGCGGGAGGAAGCGCCGTTGGATCCAATCCCTCCAACCCGTCGCTGAAGCCTTGAAACTGAAGTCGATAATCCTTGCTCAATCGCTCAATTTTCTCTGGCTTAAGAAGCTGACTGATCGATTTTTGTCGATCTGCCACACCCATGGATGCTGAACGATCCACGAGAACCACCGCCTTGCCAGGAATCCGCCGCACTCGCTCTTTGCGCAGACTAGGACCTGTCAATGTGATGAGCACGCCGACGATGAGCAGGGCTCGAAGACCCATCAGGATCCCCCGCTGACGCCCTGTTAGCCCCAGGCTGGAGCGCCAACTCCAGTAGAGAGCCAACAGCGCACACAGACCCAGAAAGATGAGGGACGTCGAGCCAACTAAGGGCTGAAAGTCGATCCCACTACGCTCCATTATCTGCGCCGCTGCAACAAAAAGGGGATGTGGACCTGATCCGCCTTGTAGTCGGTACACAAGGCATACATCACCAAATTGATACCGAACCGTACCGCGAATTCTCGATCTTGCTGTGGCAGGTCAAAACTCCACGCACCGAAGGCATCGCGGGCCAGTGCTCCGGCTAAGTCCACGTGGGTGGCGACCACTGCCAATCGTCCATCTTGGACCAAAGCTCGACCCGACTCAGGTGGAGTGAGGCGACCCATGGGCCGATCGAGAATGTAGAAGCTTCGAAACAGCACATGCTCTGGATCCAAGCGAAGCTGAGCCTCGGGACTAAAGCGACGCGATAAACGATCATAGGCCTGTTGAACCAACGGGTCGCCAGGACCGCGTCCATCGAGAAACAAAAATCCTCCCGCACCCAGGTATCGATGCAAACGCTGCCATGCGTCATCCGTCCAAGCAGGCAAGCTGTCTCCTGAAAGAATAAGGAACGGGTGACGAAAGAGGGCCGCATCCTCCAGCGAAAGCGGAGTGGGGCGAGGTTGGCAAGTCACGGAGGTTCGCTGGCTAAGCTCCAGTGCCAGGCGAGCCCAAGCCCCGCGACGGCGGGAATCCAAGGTCCCCAGTTGTCCAAACGCAAATCGAGTCGCTTCGCCAAAGGCATGGGCCGGGGAAGCGAGCAGTCCTGCCAATCCTGCGGCACTGAATCTCAGCCAGTCTCGACGATCCATGAACTCCGGCTCCAACCAGACAACGCAAGTGCCGATCAGTCACTTCCCTGACTCGACAGGCGAAAAGGGCTATGGCAGGCTAACTGCCACCGGCAACAGGAGGCGACATGGGCTTGCCGAAGGCCACATATCACCGGCTACTCAACCTGTCGATCAGCCTCGTTTGCGGCCTGACAACGGGCTGTTTTGATGTGGAAGAACGCATCGAGATCTTTATCGTGAACCTGCAGAGTGAACGGGTAACACTCGAGGCAGAAATGATGTTCCGAGACGCTCCCGTCGTCGATGGCACACAAGTGACTTTCGCCGTGGACAGTGGCTCTTTCGCTGCAGATGAGGAGGTACCAGAAATCACCTTGGATGCTCGCGGAGGAAAGGCGGAAGTCACCCTGTTTCAAGACTGTAATGGGGGTCCCTCAGAGGTCACCGTATCCTTTCGAACAGTCAATCAGACGACGCCGAGTGCCGCACTCTCGGTAAACTTTCCCCCCGGAGCACGCCTTACGAATCGAGATCTTGGCTTCACCTGCGAGGCATCGAACATTAGTGCGCTGGACCGAGATCTTCACGGCCAAGCCATCGAAGTCCCTTGCTCATTGGATTTAAACAACTTCCCTGTCGGACAAGCTGCCTTCAAGGCCGAAGCGGGTGGCTTTCAACAAACCGCAGCCCGAGTGGGACGGTGCCAGCCACCGATCATTACTTACCGGGCTGTGGTCGGTCAGGATGACCCCCAAGACGTCGAACCATTGCCTCATCGCTGCGCAGACTCAATCTCCTATGACGCCAACAACAGGACCCATAATCCACGGGATGGATTGGTTAGCCTCCTGGTACACCTTCAGGGCGCTGAAGGTTACGACGATGACAATGGCAACGGCATTTGGGACCCAGGGGAAAGTTTTGATGATCTTCCTGAACCCTTTTTGGACAGCGACGATAGTGGTGCTTGGGAACGAGGCGAGTGGTTCTTGGACATCAACGAAAATAACCAATGGGATCCCGGCAATGGTCGGTATGATGGTGATACGCGCATCTTTCGCACAACCCATATGCTCTGGACATCAGCACCACTCGTCACCGGACGGTTGGGTTCGCGCATTCAACCCAGCGCAAGTATGGATCGAGTGGCAGCGGGCGATGGCCGCAGCCTAAAGACCTATCTAGTGGACGAAAACCTGAACCCCATTGCGAGCCATGGTCGGAATGACCAGCTTCGTTTGGATGCGGATGGTTTAGAGATGATTTCAGGAGCCGAGACGGCGCTTCAGCAAAGCATGGGGATGAGTCTCAACGACAGGGGGGAAGTGACGCTTCTCTTCGCTCAAGACGCCTGCGACTCACCGACCGGACGAACCTTTGTCGCCCGGTTAGAAGACCGTCGATCAGGAACAGCTCAGTGTCGGGATGAGGATGTCACGGTGGAAGCAGAAGTCAGCTACACGCCGGGGCCGAGCCTCGCCCGTAAGACCGTCCACCTTCCGACCCTGACAGGAACCGTACAACGAAGCTTTGACGAGATATGTGACTAAAGTTCAGCCCCATTTTGCCGTCGAAGCGACCTCGCTTCGACGGATAAACCAACGGGTTGGAGCCTGATCCTGAGCTGCCAATGGAAGGACATCGAGAAAGTCTTCATCTTCTCCGCTGACGAGATACCCCTTCAAAACGCGTCCGTCGATTAATGTCACCGTAATCCCCTGGCCTCGCTTCGCACCCGAGGAATCTGCCAGCATCACCTCCACAACCTGATTTCGAGCGAGGGATTTTCCGTCCACACGGACCCGCTCATCCATAACGATCTTCCCTNGCAGTTGCTCACCCGATCGAATTCGCACCGTGCCNGCACCTTTTGCGAGTGCACCNTCCTCTTGCGGCGGTTGCCGACGTCGNTCGCCAAAAANCTTTTGCCGGTACAGNTCGGGGAAATCGTCAAAGAANTCACAACCNGGCAAGGGCTGCCCTCGGAGNGATTGACCNCTTCCNATCACNTTTTGTTTCGGTAACTCGTTACCCCCAGACGTCCGGGACTGCCGCAGCGCGTGCAATGCTTGCCCTAAACGCTGAAGTTCTCGCTCTTCCTCGGGACTGAGAGGGCCTTCTGCTCGCTTGTCTCGTAAGGCTCGAAANCGGAGCGCCTGCGTNCGAGGNTCACTCATGAACGNTGACGCCAATACAGAATAATCGTCAAACAATGNTGACTGGAATCCGAGCTTTGCTTCACNTCTTTTTCCACCACCTCTTTGTCTGAGTTTTCCTGCATCCANCGCGTGACACGCTTGCCCAAACGCTCGCGCTCGATTGCGACAGTACCCGAAAATACCTCTACTCCGTCAAACACTTGCATTGCTCACAATCTCGGAGAGCTGCGCCTCCGTTAGAATCGTTGGACTCGATTTCGCCGCCTCAAAGATGGCATCTTCAAGGNCATCATTGTTGGTGTGTCCCCGTCGCTTCAACCAGTAACGCACATTGGACTTTCCGCTCATCGGTCCGATTTCGATCACCTGAGATTGTCCAAATGCAGTCGCCGGTACGCCCGAGTANACCAGATCGGCNAGGATCTCGTCGCCCCGATCAAGGGCTTTGATAATCGCAGCCGCATGGACTCCAGTGGCNGTCCGAAAGGCATCGTCACCAAACACCGGATAATTNTAGGGCAGGGGNACACCACACGCTTCGGATGCCAAGTGGACGAAGCGGTTCAATCCGGAGAGATCGTGNTCCCAGTGTCCCAACAGCTTGAGATTCACCAGGAGTTGATCGATCGGCGTGTTGCCGACCCGTTCTCCCACGCCCAGTGCAGTGCCATGGACTCGGGTCACGCCCGCCTCCAATGCAAACAACGCATTGGCAAGGCCGAAGCCCCGATCATTGTGCCCATGCCAATCGAGGCCGACATCGGAATCCATGGCTTCGAGGAAACTGCGAGCGAATCGGACCAGCTGTTTCACCCCGTTCGGCGTGGCGTGTCCGCACGTATCACAAAGCACCAAGCGACTGGCACCAGCATCAATGGCGTTATCGAAAAGAACACGAAGCTGGTCGGGACGACTTCGGGTTGTATCCTCGGTCACATAGCAAACCACCAAGCCCTCACCGACGGCAAACTCAATGGCTTTCCGACTGGTTTTNGCAATGGATTCGACCGTCCAACCTTCCGTGTATTGGCGGACTGGCGAACTACCGATGAAGGCGTAGACCTCCATGGGAAANCCGAGGGTTTGNTGGATGTCTGCGATCGGAGCAATATCCTGCACCAAGGTGCGCGCCGCCGTGCAAGGAATGATGGGGAGCTTCTCGTCTCGGATCATTCGAACCAATTCAAGCACATGCTCCTTCGCNCGNGGACCGGCTCCTGGGAGACCNAGATCGATCGCACCGATCCCCATACCAGCCATCAGTCGAACCAATTCGAACTTTTGATCCAAATCGGGATCGGCGACCGACGGACTNTGAACCCCATCNCGTAACGTCTCATCGAACAAGACGATGGGCCAGCGACCCAGGTTGGAATGGGCGTCTTTCANATTCCAGTCGTAAATCAGTTCCTCTTCCATCAAATCCCNTTCACCACGACGGCAATNCCTTGCCCTCCACCGATNCAGGCACTGCCAAGGGCGTAACCACCTGAACCTTTGGTCACATTATGCACCAAATGGGCGGTAATGCGNGCACCGCTCGCTGCCAAAGGGTGACCCACGGCGATCGCTCCACCGTTCACATTCACCTTGTCGAGATCCCAGCCAAGTTCTTTCACGCAGCCCAAAACCTGAGGGGCGAAAGCCTCATTTATCTCTANCATCTCCATGTCATCGGCGGTTTTGTCGATCGCATCGAGTGCTGCCCGACTGGCTTCCACTGGACCAAGCCCCATCACATCGGGATCACAACCCACAACGCCCCAACTCTCCAAGGTCGCCAGCGGCTTGAGCCCCTTCGCTCGAGCCCATTCACCATCGGCGATGATTAAAGCGCCCGCACCATCGCAAATCCCCGAAGCGGCTCCTGCATGGATGACGCCGTCCTTNTTAAAGACCTTCGGNAAGCGGGCAAGGCCCTCCACCGTTGTGCCAGGACGAGGGTGTTCGTCGGNATCGACCACCTTTTCACCCTTTCGGCTCTTGATCACAACCGGGCAAATTTCATCGGTAAATTTACCCGCTGCAAGTCCGGCTTCGTAGCGATCCTGAGAAGCGACCGAGTAGGCATCAACCTCATCCTGGCNAATGCCGTAGCGCTCTGCGATGTTCTCGGCGGTAATCGCCATCGGCATCTGATTGTAAGAATCCGTNANGCACTCCCACAANCTGTCCTCCATCTTGGAACGTCCAAGGGGAAGCCCCCAGCGAGCGCCACGGACCACATGGGGCGCTTGGCTCATGGATTCCGCACCGCCCGTCAANACNGCCTTGGCTTGGCCGGTTAAAACCAACTCGGCTCCGTTGATCAGCGCCTGAAAGCCCGAACCACACAATCGGTTGATGGTGAGTGCTGGGACGTTTTGACCGATCCCGGCNCGCAGACCGACGTGCCTTGCTAANTANATNGCGTCGGCGCTGGTTTGGCAGACGTTACCAAAGACCACATGATCGATATCACCCTTGTCAACGCCACTGGCGTCCAGNGCTGCTTCCGCAGCGATCACCCCTAAGTCGGTGGCGGAAAGATTCTTTAGGCTTCCTCCGAAGCCACCNAAGGGGGTTCTTTTCGCAGCAAGTATGACCAGTTCTTTTGTTGGTTTCATGGAAGGTTCCATCTCTTTTCGTTAAGGTATGTCAATGTCGCTGGCATCCCTTGGGAGCAGCTTTTTGTTNCCAAATGACTCGTGGGCGATACCGATGATACGGTTGAACGTGGTGCCCACTTGCCGTGGAAAAAGGTCGCCCGATTCGAGGTCATCGAAGATATAATCGTCGACACGCAATCCTCCAGCGAGCACAAATTCGCCATAATCGTTATCGCCGTCAGGATTGGCGTCCGATATGGTCACACTGGTGACACTAACCAGAACGCCCTCCCATTGTTCCGCTTCCGTGTTGTCGGTCACTAAGTCGACAACCTGAAGCGCTTCGGGTTCAGGCAAGGCACCAGATTCTCCCACAACAACCTCGGGATCTTGCAGTTGCGTACTGCCTTGGTACTCCGCAACTCGAGCGGTCACATCCACTCGACTGCCCTGCTCGAGTCCCTCGGGAAGNTCAGCCTCTCGATTGCCCACATAGACGTAGATGCCACTGTAGGCACCNCCTCCCTGTTGGATCCAAAAACCCGTGGCTCGTCCTGTGACAACAGCCGTGACGATGCCACGTTCCACCCTGACCGTCGTACCNGTCTCGACCGTNCCATCCTGAATCGCGGTGACCCCCACCACCTCGACAGCCGGTGGGTCCGGTTGATCTCCATCAAGAACCAAGTCGTTGGCATCACGGGGTAAGAGCTTTCGGTACCCAAAACTCTCATGTCCGATGCCCGTGATCGAGGTAAAGCGAGTACCTANCGTNCGGGTGAAGGCGGCCCCATTCTCCAGTTCTGCATAAATGTAATCGTCGACTCGAAGGTTCCCCGTCACTTCAACCTCGCCATAATCNGCNGGATCGTCNGGATTGGCGTTGAGAATTTCCACATCGTTCACCGTCACCAAAACACCTTCGTAAGGTTCGGCGCCTTCACCCACCAACGCGCTCGCCGCCAAGATGAGTGGCTCTGGCAACCGACCGTCGCCATCAAGAACTTCAACCGTCGGATAGGCCAACTGACTGGTTGAACTCCCCTCAGAGGCGAACTCCACATAGGTTCCCGTCAACGTGACCCGTGCACCCCGANCCAAGCCCTCGGTCGCAGTCGACTCGGGACCGTAAACAAAGATTCCACTGTGACTCCCGGAATCTTGCTGAATGAAAAAACCCTGATCCTCGACGACAGCAGTGACGACGGCTTCATCAATGCGGANCTCTGTATTTTCAGCGACACCGCCCGTCTGTATCTCTTCGATCGTCTTACTTTCGATGCCGTTGCCGGCGCCGGCGTCTCGGGTCACACCAGAGCCTGCATCCATCGNCCCTCCGCCGCCCCCAAGNCCNCCATCNTGNACNNTGGTGTTNCCNGAACCATTCTCCTCATCGGCAGGTGCAATACACCCCACGACTCCGAGACCGAAGATGAACAGCAGAATGTGCTTCATCGATTTCTCTCCGCTTTCAGCGGCNCCCCCCTATCAAGGCGAGCGCCGGCCAGCCACAACGGATTGCTTTCCCGATGGGCCCGAGGCATTTGCGAGCCATGAAAAAGCCACTCGCCCTGATCGTAGGAGCAGCTGGGCCCGTCGGCAGGGCGGCCATGGAAGAGCTTCGAAAAGAATACCGTTTGGTCGCAACCAGTCGGTCTGGAGCGAAGGGGCTACCGACCTTGTGCTCCCAAGATATNGCACTACCACTCGATGCCCTGAATGAAGCGTCATGGCTTCAGGTCATCGAGCAACTTCCAAGGGCACCCCAGTTGGTTGTTCATTGCGTGGGTGACTTTCTCCTCGAGCCCCTCGATCAAGTCNCACCGGATCGCTTTGATGCGGTGNTTGAAAGCAACCTATCCAGCGCCTTTAGGACCTATTACCACATGGCTCCTTTGCTGCGNCAGTCGACGCNAAGCGGCTTGTTNTACTTCGGCTTAGCGCACGGCCAAGCCGTNCAATCGGAGCCGAGAATCAGCGCCTACTATGCTGCGAAACAAGGCCTTAAATCCTTGGTCAAAAGCATCGCTGCCCAGGAAGCTCAAAATGGCATGAGTTGTCACCTCATCGCCCTCGGTTTTGTGGCGGGTTCCCCCCAACCCACAACGACCCAGCAGNCTCCCGTTCCAGTGGAACAACTNCGCGCGGCCATCGGTCATCTCACCGGTCCNTTGGCGCAGCAATTATCGGGAACGATNCTCGACCTNAGCGGCGGNTGGCGATTGCGCTANGCCATCACTGGGCTTTCCGGTNCCAATTGTGTTAAAGTTACNAAGAATTACAGAACCTTCGCAGGTTTNAGAGAGTTTTATTTTCATGAAAANNGACCGTNTTTTATCGCAACTANCACTGTGTAGCNTCGGCNTNCTTCTGNTCGCCGCCCAAGGCGGAGGCTGCATTGGCTTGAGTCCAAATGCTCAAGANCAAGACGCGCAAGCNCCGGTCGTGGAACAAGTCCCGGCGAATCAAGATGGCGAGCCAGAGGAAGGTAACGATGCTGATTGCCTTGAGCGATGTGCCGAAGCCGGTGCGGATGAGGAGGCATGCCAGCGGCGCTGCGGTGATGGCGCCGAAGCCAATGATTGCCCTCGAGCCTGCCGTGAGCGAGCCCGAGGTTTTTATGAAGGCTGCGTAGAGGACGGTCATGCTCCAGAAGATTGTCGAACTCGGGCGGGTGAAATGACACGGGAGTGTGTTGAGAACAGCTGCGAGGGAGACGGTCGAGAAGAGGATTGTAGAGCCGGCTGCAGAGAGCGAGCAGCGACCCTTTACGAGGAGTGTGTCGACGGTGGGAACGATCCAGATGCCTGTCGGCAACGAGCGGGTCGGGCCTTCCAGGCCTGCACCAACAGAGCTTGCGGTGAGGGTGAACATGACGGTGAGGATGACGGGGACGACGCCAATGAGTGCGAAGAACGCTGCCGAGAGCGAGCTGTGGCGGCTGTCGAGAATTGTATCGAAGAAGGCGGTGAACGCCGCGCCTGTCGAGAGCGATACTCAGAAGCTTTCGAAGGTTGTGTTCAACGGGTCTGTGCTGACGAGGAAGAAGGTGACGGAGAGGAGTTAGACGCTTGCGAGGATCGCTGTCGAACCCGAGCCATGGCTGCTTTCGAGAACTGCATTGAAGCAGGCGGTGAGCGCGCTGCGTGTCGAGAGCAGTACTCAGAAGCCTTCGAACTCTGCGTCGAAAGAGCCTGTATTGACGAGGAAGAAGGCGGCGACGAAGAGATGGATGCCTGTGAAACTCGTTGCAGGGAAAGAGCGAATCGGGTCCATGAACGGTGCCTGGAAGAGCTTGGCGAGGACGGGCTTCGGGACTGTCGTGAACGTTCAGGTGCTGCCCTTGAAGAATGCATGGCGAACGCATGTGCCGGAGACGATGGAGAGGACGAAGAAATTCGGCGATGCCGAGAGGCAAGGGACTGCGATCCAGGACAGCGCTGCGCTGACAATGTGTGCATCGATGCCGACGCTGAAGACGTTCAGCGCTGCAGAGCCCATGAGGATTGTGAACCGGAACAACGCTGCGTGGAGAATATGTGTGTCGAGGCAGTCGTTGACGTTCGCCGATGTGGTGATGCTGATGACTGCGAACAAGGACAGCAGTGTGTCGACGGGTTGTGCCGCTAAGCCGCTACGAGAGAAGTCCTGAGCACACAGAGCATCTTTTGGAGACCATGCCGACCAAAGGGTAACTAAGGCGTGATGGCAGCGGTCTGGGTCACGATCGCCTCAAGCAGATTACCGACTCCGCCGCCGTAAAGTCCGTAATCGTTACTGCATAGAGCCGGCGGTGCGACGGTACCATCGAGGTCCCAATCCGTCGGAGGGCTGCTGGCAGACAAGCACTGCATCACATGTTCTGCATGGGAACGACGCCCCTTTGCGCCCGGTTCACCTGCGGCATAACCGGCGTGGGCCCGTACCTCCTCAACAACACCTCGGTACAAATCCACCTGATCCCCACCCAATGCACAGACCGGATTAAACATCTCCACGTCTCCGGCTTCCAGTCGGCAGCCTTCATCGCAATCACAGTGCAACCACTTTTGCGTTTGAAAGCGCAAAAGGTGCTCCGCTGTATCCGCGGCCTCCAGAGCGAAGCGATTAACAGTGGCGTCATCTGGGGCTTCGGCAGCAGCCAAGTCTTTGGCAAGCAGTGCCGTGCGGGTCACCAAGCAAATCGCCTGTTGAGCCCACAGCGGTTGATGAATTTCATGGGCGTCCCCAGACTCAAGTTCTGACCACTGGTCTTCAGACCAAGGGACAACCTCTGGACAGGCGCCCAAGCCCTTCTCGAGTTCGGAGACATCAGGAATGCACCCCAAAGAGGTCATACATCCAATGAAGACAAGCGCTCTCACCATTGTTTCATCCATGCATAGGTCGCAGCCAGACCTGCGACGAAAGCCGAAGCGATGCGAACATTACGCTGAGCAAGGTGGCGCTCCATCACCCCCATGTGTAACTCCACAGCCAGACCATCTTGACGATACTGAAGGGCTGTCTCTGCCGACGCCTTGGCGTCGAGATGGGAAACGACCGCAAAAGCGCCGAATGCACTACTCACCAAGCTGAGCGCGAGTCCAAGGCGAGGCAGTCGAGCCACTTTCAAGACTTCCATTTCTTTGTCCGTTGGCGGAGACCCTCCAAGGGCTTGACGCATCCGAGCTGCAGTCACACGAACGAGGGCAGTCAGTGCTTTGGGTTCCGACTCATGGCTTTCTCGATGCAGAACCTTCGGCACCTCGGCACCGGCATCCAGCAACTTAAGATTCAGAATGGCCCGGTGGGCGACCATCGCTAGCGAGCCGCTGATCACGTATCGAGCCTGCCAAGCTTTGGCCAAATCGAAGAGACAATCGTCCCGTAAACAACCCAGCGTGACATTGCCTTGCTGTACCTCCATCAACTTGGCGATATCGGCCGCTCCCATGATCTGAACCGGAGCACCGGACAAACCCCCGAGAATGGCATCTTGCAGGGCTTCCAGCGTTTCGGGCGTCAGTTCAGTGGAATTCACCAAATCCAAGACAAGGACTTTAGGGCGGGTCGCTCCATCTTCCGCTTGCAACCCAACGGTGGGGGCTACCCCCAGTATCAACCAAGAAAAGAGTAAGGGCACCTTGCCTCCGGAAGCACCGATAGGCGACTGTACAAGGGGAAGGGTACGTTATGCAATTTCCGAAAATGATCGAAGGGACATTACTCAAGCGGTACAAACGGTTTCTTGCGGACGTACGTNTNACCAACGGTGAAACCCTCACCGNTCATTGTCCNAATTCGGGNTCNATGAAGGGTTGCAACCTACCGGGCGCCNCCTGCTGGATCAGTGACTCCAACAACCCGAAGCGCAAACTGCGTTACACCNTGGAGGCTGTTTGTGGNCCCNACGGNTGGATTGGTGTCCACACGGGCCGCCCCAACGGCGTGGTCAAACACGCCCTGGANCAAGGACTGATTCCCCTNGAAGGAGGCTCGATCACCGGCATTCGGTCTGAGGTGCGCTATGGTCGGGAAAATTCTCGGATCGACCTTTTGGTGGAGCAAAGCGATGGCAGAACCTTCGTNGAGGTCAAAGGGGTNTCNTTGNCAGAAAANGGTTTNGGACTCTTTCCNGANGCTCGAACCACTCGAGGCGAAAAGCACCTCCGNGAGTTGCAGGGAGTCCTTGNTGATGGGGATCGTGCTGCNCTTGTTTTTTGTCTGCAGCGGGCCGACGCTCAAGCGGTGGCTGCAGAGGAACGTATCGATCCTCACTACGCTGCCGCTTTACGTTCTGCCCGATCCGCNGGCGTTCAGGTTTTTGCGCTGCACAATGANTTGACCCGCCAAGGAATCCGGTCGACAGGGCTCATCCCCGTGCTGCATCACCGACATGATTTCGATGCNTCCTAGGCNTCNTAATCGTANAANCCCGCCCCNGATTTACGNCCGAGNCGNCCNGCNGCAACCAACTCTCGAAGCAGTTGGGGAGCCTCAAAAACAGGAGAACCGGTCGCTCCGTGGATCGATTCGGCGATCGCCANNCGCACATCAAGNCCNACCAGATCGGTCANCCGTAAGGGCCCCATGGGCAGGCGGTATCCCAACTCCATCGCTGTATCGATNTCAGCAGCGCTGGCCACGCCCTGTTCCACCATGCGCATGGCTTCTAAAGCCATGACGATCCCCAATCGACTGCTGGCGAAGCCNGGACTATTTTTCACCACAATGGAAGTCTTGCCGATGCGNTCACCAAACTCCTGAAGACGACTGAGGGTCTCTGCACTGGTCGCCNCTCCACGCACGATCTCAAGGAGTTTGTTGATGGGAACCGGATTAAAGAAATGNGCACCGATCACCCGATCTGCTCGTCCCGAGGCCTCGGCGATTTCATCGACGGACAGGGAAGACGTGTTGGTNGCAAGTATTGCTGTGGCTGGAGTGAGTTCGTCGAGTTGAGAGAAGATCTGCTTTTTAAGACTCATNACCTCTGGCACCGCCTCAATAACAAGTTCGGCTCCCGTTGCTGCTTCGACTAGATCCGTGGTCCAACGAAGGTTTGCCATGCACTGGTCACGCTGAGCNTCCGTGGTTTTTCCTCGAGCAATACCTTTCGCCAAAAAGTCCTGAATNCCATCAACACCCGACTGCAAAACCTCCGAGGAGATATCGGTCAGAACCGTCGGGTAACCTGCAAGTGCACTCACCTGAGCGATTCCTCGCCCCATCGTTCCCGCACCAAGAACCACTACCTTATCCATGANAAACTCCTCTAATCACGGGCGAGATAAGCCTCGACCTGCTCNTCGGACAAACCCCGATCNTTTGCCCGCTCCGTTAACGCTTTTATTTCTTCGTCGTCATCGCCGCCCAGTCGACGCATCAACAAACGGGCTAACGCTAAATAGGGCTCAGCCGCCGGCGGATCCAGGCGGACCGAATGACGATAATTAGCGATGGCGATCCGACGCTGGTCCTGAGCTTCTTCCAAGCGCCCCAGGGCAAACCAAGGACGCCAATCTGACTCATCCAATGCCAGGGCCATGCGTAAACTTTGGGGTGCCAGNTTCGCTCGGTTCGCCTCGACCTGNATCTCGGCGAGAAACANCCATAAATCGATGCTTTCATCCTCGAGATGAACCGCTTCTTCCNCCGCTCTCATCGCCGCTTCNGGCTGATCGAGCGCCTGGCGCAAACGGGCCAGGCCTAACCAAAGTCCTGGAATGCGGTCGTGAGCCTGTAAAGCACCCTCGAGTAGAACAGCGGCTAATTCCAACTGCTGAAGTGACTCGAGTCGCTCCGCCAACTGGAGATACTGCTCCGGCGATAAACTTTCAGGATCTAGATCCGCTAAAAAATCCGCTGCATCCTGCACATTACCCGTGCCAAGTCGATCGATTCCCTCGAGCCATCGTTCGTGATCTGTCATGGTCTGCCGGCTATCGTTTCACGCAGCGCTTGTCCACGACTTGCCGGAAGGCTAGTTGGCCTGTGGAGAGCTGTCATGTGTGGAGTGGTCGGCTGGATAGCAGCTCGCGGCTGGGATGAGACGAANGATGCAACGCTCAAATCGATGACGGACAGCTTGATCCATCGAGGACCCGATGGTGAAGGTCAACAGGTCGACCGACAGCGCGGTGTCGGCCTNGGACATCGCCGTCTTTCGATTCGTGATCTCTCCGAAGCCGGGGCGCAGCCGATGGAAAGCGNCTGTGGTCGCTGGCTCATCGCTTACAATGGCGAACTCTACAACGATGATGATTTCCGTCAGNTGCTCCTGGATTCGGGCATTCAACTAAAGGGCCATTCCGATACGGAGGTGTTGGTGAACCTCTTGGCCCTGAAGGGTCCAAGCATTATTCCTCGNTTAAAGGGCATGTTTGCCTTTGTGGCNCTCGACCGAGCAGAAGAGCGAGTGATCGTGGCTCGAGACCAAATGGGTCGAAAGCCCCTTTGGTATNCTCGGCTCGACGANGGCAGTTGGCTTTTCGCCAGCGAAGGCAAGGCTTTATTTAGACANCCAGCGTTGAGCCCGCGTCTGGAGCCTCAAAGTCTCTACGATTACCTCAGCTTTGCCGTTTGCCCAGCGCCTCGGACCCTGTTCAAAGGCTGCTATAAAGTTCCTGCAGGCACCTATGGNACTTTGAATCTCGATGGTCTCGAGATGCGTTGGCATCGATACTGGAGCCCTGGAACAGCCTTTGCGAAGCCACGCTTACGGCTGTTTGATCGGCAAGCCAGTGAAGCGCTCTTATCGGCGCTAAAGACGGCAACCGAGCGGCGAATGGTGAGTGATGTGCCCTTCGGCGCTTATTTGAGTGGTGGAATCGATTCGTCAACCAATGTGGCATTAATGGCGCAAGCGTTGGACCGCCCTGTCGACACCTTTTCAGTGGCGGTGGANGGCTCAGCAGAAGCAGACGAAAGAGAACCTGCTCGCCGAGTNGCTCATTCGCTTGCTGCTCGACATCACGAACTCGTTTTGGATNCGGATGCCTTTATGGACCGTATCGAAGGCGTCCTCGCAGCACAGGATGAGCCTCTCGCAGACTCCGTTTGTGTGCCTCTTTTAGCGCTAGCCCATTTCAATCGACAGGCAGGGGTGACAGTCGTTCAAGTGGGTGAAGGGGCCGATGAACTTCTGTTCGGCTACCCCCTGTACAGGCGCTTTGCTCAAACGATGCCTTTTTGGCGNCACCTGCAGGTCCCCTTTAGTTTTTTGCCGATCCCGAAAATTGCCGATCACCCGCTTGTTGAAGCGCTTCAATATCGCTGGCAGGCGGGACAACCGGCTTTCTGGGGCGGTAATATCGGNCTCACGACACCTCAGAAACANGCNTTGTTGCGNCCAGAATATCANAGTCGACCCAGTGGCGAGATCATCCGTCAAATTCTGAGNGAGGAGGGGGTCGAGCGNGGNAATTCCCATGAACAAATCTTAGCTGTTGAGTTAAGGCTTCGTCTGCCAGAACTCCTGCTCCAACGCGTCGACCGAATGACNATGNATGCCTCGGTTGAAGCGCGCGTGCCCTTCCTTGACGAAGATGTTGTGGATCTCTGCCTGCGCCTTCCGCTGAGCAAAAAGGTGAGAGGTGGAAAAGGTAAATGGATTCTTCGCAAGGCCGTCAGCGGACTGATTCCAGACTTCGTCCTNGAGCGTAAAAAAGTCGGGTTTTGCGGCAGTGCTCGGACCATGCTTCAGCAACGCACTCGGGCTCGAATGAGCGAACAACTGGGAAACAGTCGTTTATTGAAAGAGATTCTTACAACCGAAGGGCATCAAAAAGTTCAGCGAGATGCACTGGAGGCGAGCGACCGGGAAAACCCCGGCCTCTGGACCCTCTACAACCTAGCTCAGTGGGGCGACCGTTGGCTCTAGCCTAGATTAATCCAGGCACTCTTCAATTCCGTGTACGAGTCAAGAGCAGCTTCGCCCAACTCCCGACCAAAGCCGCTGGCTTTGTAGCCACCAAAGGGCAGACTCGGATCGTAAAGGTTGTAGGCGTTCACCCATACAGTGCCCGCTTTGACCTTTCGAACAAAACGCAGAGCCCGACCCACATCCCGGGTCCAGATCGCCGCTGCCAAACCATAGGGGCTATCGTTCGCGATGGCGATCGCATCCGCTTCATCGTCGAAGGGAATCACCGCAAGAACGGGCCCAAAGATCTCCTCCTGGGCGATGCTCATGGCATTGTCCACGTCTGCGAAGACGGTGGGCTGAATGTAATAGCCTTTACCCGATTCCACGTGATGAGCTTCACCACCGGAGATGCATCGAGCACCTTCGGCTTTGCCCTTTTCGATCCAGTTCAGAACCGAATCGTACTGAGCTTTGGAGGCAACCGGTCCCATACGGGCGCTGGAGGGATCGCCGGGGACAAACTTAGCGGCCATGGTGGCGAGTTGTTCGCAGACATCATCGTAAATGCTGCGCTGCACCAACAAACGACTGCCCGCAGCGCAGACCTCGCCCTTGTTGTAGAAAATACCGGTCATGGCACCCCGAAGCGCCTGCTTTAAATCAGCATCTTCAAAGATGACATTGGGCGACTTGCCGCCGAGTTCCAGGGTGACCCGCTTGGTGGTTCCAGCGGCTTTTTGCTGGATACCGATGCCTACCGCGGTGCTGCCTGTAAAAGCGATCTTGTCCACATCGGGGTGGTTCACTAGAGCCTCACCGATCACCGCACCGCTTCCAGTCACCACGTTCAGGACGCCAGCGGGTAAGCCCGCCTCCAGAGCCAACTCTGCAAAGCGCAGCGAGGTCAAGCTGGAGATTTTCGCTGGCTTCAACACCATCGTGTTGCCGCAAGCGAGGGCCGGGGCAATCTTCCAGGTGGCCAACAACAGAGGAAAGTTCCACGGGGTGATGGCCGCGACCACACCGATGGGCTCCCGAAGCGTCATACGCAATACACCGGCCTCGCTGGGAAGGGTATCGCCGGTCACCTTGTCGGCGAAGCCGGCGTAATAATCGAGAATGTTGGCCACCGTCGGAATCTCAATCTTGCCCGAATCAAAGGCCGTCTTGCCCACGTCGAGGGTTTCCAGTTGGGCTAACTCGTCTCGATGCTTGCGCACGAGATCTGCCAACTTACGTAGCACTCGCCCCCGACGGGAAGGTGCCATGGTGGGCCAATCACCTTCATCAAAGGCTTTGCGGGCCGCCGTCACTGCGGCATTGGCATCTTCCACGCCACCTGCGGGCAAGCTACAAATGACGCTTTCATCGGCTGGATTGATGCTTTCGTAGGTTCCACCGCCGACGGCAGCAACCGCTTCACCACCAATGATCATGCTGCTTGGAAAGTTCATCTAACTGTCTCCTCTGGGCGCCGGGACTAGCCCTTTTTCAGCACTGGAGCAAAGTGGGAGTTTTATACGTTTCTTGTCCGTTTCGAAAAACTCACCTTCGGTGTAGTGGAGCCACGCAACCCGACCCGAACACGGAATCCATATGCGCGTTATCGAACACCTCGATCGGGCGAAAGAGCCCCTCATCAGTTTCGAAATCATTCCGCCACGCCGAGGCGGAGACCTTAAAAGCTTACTGGGCCTCATCGACGACCTCGTCGCCCACCGCCCGCCATTCATCGACATTACCAGCCATCCGGCGGTTCTCTCCTACGAGGAAGGTCCCGACGGCATCCGCAAAGTGATCAAACGCAAACGGCCGGGCACCTTAGGCGTTTGCGCACTCATTCAGCACAAATACAATGTGGATGCGGTTCCCCATGTCCTTTGCAGAGGCTTCACTCGGGAGGAAACAGAAGATTTCCTCATCGAGCTTCACTACCTCGGCATCGACAATGTCTTGATTATCCGGGGCGATGACAACGGCTACATGAAGCCCGTGAAAGAAGGACGGACGGCGAATCGCTTCGCAGTCGACCTGGTGAGTCAAGTGGGCGACATGAACCAAGGGCAGTTTTTGGAGCCCTACCTGCAAGCACTCCCCACCAATTTTTGTGTGGGTGTAGCAGGCTACCCAGAAAAGCATATGGAAGCGGCAAACCTCGACATGGATGTGCGCAGGTTACGAGAGAAGGTCGAAGCCGGAGCCGATTACATCGTGACTCAAATGTTCTTCGAAAATGCTCATTATTTTCGCTTTGTCGAAAAGTGCCGAGATCACGGAATCACAGTTCCGATCATCCCGGGTCTCAAAGTGATGACGGTAAAGAAACACCTCACGAGCCTTCCTCGAATCTTCAACTGCGAAATCCCGACGGCTCTTGCCGACGAAGTGGAGACAGCGGACAAGGATAAGATTTTAGAGATTGGCGCCGAATGGACGGCCAACCAAGCTCAAGAACTGTTGGACTCGGGCGTCCCAAGCGTTCACTTTTACGTGATGCAGAGCTCCAAAGCCATCAATAAGGTCCTTAAACGCCTGAAGCGCTAGTGAAGTTTCTCAAGCAACTGGCAACGACCATCGACCAACTCAATGCCTGGATTGGCCGGCAATGCGGTTGGCTTGTTCTCGCGATGGTCGCCATCGGGGCCTTCAATGCGCTCGCTCGCTTTGCTGGAAAATGGCTGGGCGTCAATCTCGCCAGCAACACGTATCTTGAGTTGCAGTGGTACCTCTTCAGTCTGCTCTTCTTGCTCGCTAGTGCCTACACCCTGCAACGGGATCAGCATGTACGCGTGGATGTCCTCTACGGCCGTCTTCATCCACGGCAAAAGACTTGGATCGACCTGATCGGCGGGATTTTTTTCCTCCTGCCATTCAGTATCGCATGCTTGATCTTTTCTTGGCCGAGCGTCCGCAACAGTTGGCGTGTCTGGGAACAAAGTCCCGATCCCGACGGCCTGGCCCGATACCCCATCAAAACGGCGATTCTCATCTGCTTTGTTCTGCTGTTTCTTCAAGGACTGTCTCAGATCATTCATTGCATTGAGACACTGCGTCGCCCGGCCGAGGCTCTTGAGTAGATGGAGACGGAGTGGCTCGGTCCCATCATGTTCGGCGTGGTCTTTGCGCTGATATTTTCCGGCTACCCTGTGGCTTTCAGCTTGGGGGGTACCTCTCTTATTTTCGCCTGGGTTGGTGTCGCCTCGGGTGCCTTCGACTGGGCTCTTATGAATGCCTTTCCGGAGCGTCTTTTCGGCATCATGTCGAACCAACTTTTGCTGGCAATTCCCTTCTTTATCTTCATGGGAACCGTCCTCGAAAAATCAAAACTCGCCGAAGATCTTCTCACCACCGTCGGCGCCCTCTTTGGCGGTATCAGGGGCGGCCTCGCCTTAGCGGTTGTGTTTGTTGGGGCGCTTCTCGCAGCAGCCACGGGTGTCGTGGGCGCAAGCGTGGTCGCCATGGGACTTATCAGTCTTCCTGTCATGGTTCGCTATGGGTATTCAAAAGAGTTAGCCGCAGGCGTTATCACCGCCAGTGGGACTTTAGGTCAGATCATCCCACCTTCCGTGGTTTTGATCGTCCTCGCCGATCAACTGGGTCANAGTGTGGGCGATCTGTTTATGGGCGCANTGATCCCAGGCCTGTTGCTCGCGGGTTGCTACGGTCTCTATGTTCTCTTCATTGCTTGGCGAAACCCGGAGGCAGCCCCTGCACTCCCCGAGGCGGAGCGCGCNGAACGAGGTCTCAAGTTATTGAAGCGGGTGATGCTCGTCTTGCTGCCGCCGCTCAGCTTAATTCTGGTCGTTCTCGGCAGCATCATCGTCGGCCTTGCCACGCCGACGGAAGCNGGCGCTCTCGGTGCTGTCGGAGCACTTTTGCTGGCTCAACTCAACGGNCGACTNAATCATCGAAGCCTCCACGGCGCCATGGATGAAACCACTCGACTCAGCGCCATGATTCTTATGCTCCTGATCGGCTCCACACTCTTTGCGTTGGTGTTTCGAGGNCTCGACGGTGATCGCTGGATNGAACACTTTCTAACGCACTTACCCGGCGGNGCGATCGGTCTCCTCATCGTTGCCAATCTCACCGTGTTCGTTCTGGGTTTCTTCATCGATTTCTTTGAAATCGCCTTCATCATCCTGCCGCTTATCGTGCCTGCAGCAGTGGGACTTGAAATCGACATGGTGTGGTTTGGCGTCCTCCTCGCAATCAACCTTCAGACCAGTTTTTTAACGCCTCCCTTTGGCTTTTCCCTNTTCTATTTACGCGGNGTTGCGCCCGCATCCATCGAGACCACTGCCATCTACCGGGGGGCGCTGCCCTTTATCGGTATNCAACTGCTGGTCCTNAGCTTAGTCATTGCCTTTCCTGGTCTGGTTCGCTTTCTGCTGACACCATGACGTGACAAGATTCACTCTGCCTGGGTAAGCCGACTGGGGAGAGACCATCATGAAACGCCGTGATTTTTTAAAAGGCAGCGTTCTTTCGGCCGCAGCGACCAGCATCGGCTGCTCGGCGAACTCGAGTTCCAGCAAAGGGGCTCCCGCAATCCAGAAGCAAAAGAAGGTGAAATGGCGTCTTGCGTCCAGTTTCCCCCGCAGTTTGGACACGATTTTCGGTGCCGCTGAGGTCCTCTCACAACGAGTGGAAGCCATGAGTGACGGTCAGTTTACCATCCGAGTNCACCCGGCCGGTGAACTGGTTCCCGGCCTGCAGGTTTTAGATGCCGTGCAACAGGGGACTGCTCACTGTGGTCAATCNGCTAGCTACTATTACACCGGGAAGAATCCAGCCCTCACCTTTGACACTTGTGTCCCCTTTGGGATGACGGCTCGCCAACAGGAGGCATGGCTGCACGAAGGAGGCGGTAGCGATTTAGTCAATGCTCTGTTCGCCGACTTTGGTGTGCGCAGTTTCCCCGGCGGAAACACCGGCGTCCAGATGGGTGGTTGGTTTAAAANGGAGGTCCCGACGCTCGCAGATCTGCAAGGACTCAAGATGCGTATCCCCGGCATGGGCGGCGATGTCATGGCCGCTCTTGGCGTCAGCGTGCAGCAAATNGCGGGTGGNGAAATCTTTCCTGCTCTGGAACGAGGGGTCATCGACGCCACCGAGTGGGTCGGTCCCTACGACGACGAGAAACTGGGGTTTCATAAGGCTGCCCGCTTTTATTATTACCCAGGCTGGTGGGAGCCGGGTCCATCCCTCAGTTTCTATGCCAACGAAAAGGCGTGGGCTGAGTTACCAAGTCATCTGCAGGCTATTTTTAGAACGGCTTGTCAGGACGCTGCGCAAGCGATGCAAGCCCGCTACGATGTTAAAAACCCACCGGCCTTCGAGCGCCTTTTGCAAGGNGGCGTTCAACTCCGTCCCTTTGCGCCAGACATCATGAAAGGTGCGCAAGAAGCAGCACGCCAGATTCTCAGTGAGCAAGCATCCAAAGACCCAGGTTACCGGAAAGTCTATGAAGCCTGGGAAGCCAGTCGAAAGGCACAGGCGAAATGGTTTGGTACGGCGGAGTTAGCCTATGCCCAGTTCGTNTTCGCTTAGGNGCNGTATCGATGGGTCTTTAGTCTGGATAACCCANGGGCTTTAAAAAGCTGGCGCGGATGGTCTTCTTTTCGCCGCTGTCGAAACGCACTTGAATCGANGCTGTCGCGCCCATCCCTCGGACGCCAAGGACGAGTCCTTCCCCAAACGTTTCGTGATCCACTCGAAAACCGGGTGCATAGGCGCCCCCCTCTTGATCNAGAAGTTCATCCGGATCCATGGAGCGAGGCGGACGCCGTTGCACGGCTCGGACNGGAAGCGCCCCATCGATCAGTCCTGATTCCCGCAGAAACCGTGAAGGACGAGCGTCCTGCCATTGACCGCGGCTCATNCGTCGTTGCGCCCATGTAATCATCAACCGGTGNCGCGCTCGAGTNATGCCGACATAGGCAAGACGCCGCTCCTCCTCCAGCTGATCATGGGGATCAGCACCGTCACGAATCATGGGAAACATACCCTCTTCCCAACCGGGCAGGATCACTGCGTCGAACTCCAAACCTTTGGCCGCATGACAGGTGGCGAGACGAAGACCATCTCCCCGAGCCTTGTCGCCGGTCGCTGCAAGCCCCCACTGCTCAAGAAAAGCCTGAAGCTCTTTGTTGGCGTCATGAACAAGAACATCAATGCTGGCTTGTCTTGATTCAAAACGCTCCGGGTCCTCCGCTGCAAGAAACTCCAGATACCCCATCTCTTCGAGGACTCGATCCAGTGCCTCTAANGCNGTTGTGGGAGGCTCCCCAAAATCATCAAGGAAGCGCTTTACTGCTTTCTTTGCTCTCGTCTCGAGATCTTCCACGTTGCTTTGGAGCCACGGTAAGATGGGTGATCCGGCGCTTGCTTTCTGGATTTTTTCGAGAGCTTTTGCACCCAACCCACGTCGGGGTCTGTTGGCGATGCGNAGGAAGTCGGGGTCCGATGCGGGGTTTGCCCACAATCGCAGGTANGCCATCAAATCTCGAACCTCTTTCGTGTCAAACAAAGCGGTTCCGCCCAGCAGTCGATAACCGAGCCCACGGGTATTTAAGGCCCCTTCGATGGGTCGTAGTTGAGCATTNGTACGAGCCAAAATAGCTATATTTTGAGGTGCGTAGGACTCGGTGTGGACCAATTTCGCCGCCAAGGCGGCAACGCCCTCTGCCTCCTGACGGTCGTCTCCATGACCAAAAACNCGAATTTCATCACCTTGTCGGTTCTGCCCGACNAGCGTTTTGCCCCGTCGCTCAACNTTACGAGCAATCAATGCGTTTGCAGCGGCTAAAATCGGTTCCGTACTTCGATAGTTCTCCGTCAGTTTCAACACATCTGCTGGCGGATAATCTTGCTCAAATCGCAGGATCCCCATCAGATCAGCACCTCTCCAACCGTAGATCGCTTGGTCATCATCGCCCACGGCCATGATTTGTGTTCCCCCTTTGGCCAGTGCTTTCAGGATTCGATGTTGAAGGGGNTCTGTGTCTTGAAACTCATCCACAAGGACCTCTGCATAGAGGCCGTCGAGTTGACCGCTCTCCACNACGGCGCAGGCCTCCTCCAAAAGACCTTGAAANTCGATGGCATGGAGACGCTCGAGTCGATCGAGATAACGAGGTAAAATCTCCNGGGCGATCTGNCCGGCTCGATCCCAATCGGGACGAGGTAAATGGGGATGAAGTCGAACTTGCTGTAGCGCCGATTTGACCGCTTGTGGGGTCGCTCCNCCNGGTAAGGATTTTAGGAGTCCAGTGATNAGTTGGAGTTGGTCTCGGTCGTCGTAAAGCGAACGATTGCGCCACTGGCCGTGGGNTTTTAGCCATCGCAAAGCAGTCCCGTGNAACGTTCCACTGGGTACCGATCGCCCCAAGCGCTGCAACAAGCGCTCTCTCAATTCACCGGCGGCTTTGTTGGTAAAAGTGATGGCCAAGAGCCGATCGGGAGGGATGCCCCCTTCCACCAGCCGAGCCATGCGCTCCACCAGGGTACGTGTCTTGCCTGTCCCCGCACCGGCCACGAGCAGTAAATGACTGCCTCGATGGCAAGCCGCAGCTTCTTGCTCTGGGTTTAAGGCATCGACCATGGTGTTCTTTTGGCCATGTTCTCGACCGCCTGGCTATACCCGTTTTTTGATGACTTTTTAGACCTCAAGCTTCCCGTGATTCGTCCAGTGGAATGGTTTCCGATGCATCGCTACGACGGACACACCAAGCTAAAATCCCGAGGGCAATGGCCCAGTTCAGGCCAATCAAAAAGAAACCACCCACCCCAAAAATTTCAAGTCGCCCCAAGCCCTCGCCTCCGGCATAGGCCAACGGCCCGGCCAACGCGCCGATGAGAAATCCTCGAATCGGTGACGCGACCAACAGCCGCTGACTGTGGCGAAGAGTGGCACCGAAACCAGCCCAAAGCGCCAGCATCCACAGGGGCACATCCAACACTCGATGCAGACCTTCGTAATGGACAAAATTCGAATGGGTCAGCACCGCATCGACACAAAACCCAACCCCGAGAGCGGCGAGCACCAAAAGTCCCTCCGTGCCCAACTGGGATCGGTTGAATCCAAGGTGAACGATCACAAAGAGAATCATCACCAAATAGCCCCAGGGCTCGGCGCCGAGGACACAAGCCCACCAAGCACCCTGCTGGAGAAGCCATTGCGGCGCACCATTCCAGCCTCGGTGAAACATATGACCTCGCCCTCCCGTCAGGGATAAACGCTTTTCGTCACGACTTCATGAAAAGAGACATAATATCTGCAACAACGGCTGAGCAGAGGGGAGTTTGACGCGCTCATCCTCAAGTCCAATGAGAGATGGACCGAAGGGACGGTCGAAGGGGCGCAATTTGCGACACATGCGGGTCGAAACTCGCTGCTTTTGATGAGATTTAATCCTTAAAAAGGCGCTGACTTAGCCCTCGGATTACAGATCAAAGTCGACACCGGTAGCTTCGCAGCTCTTGTCCCAAAGTAGCTTTCGAGTCTCGGGATTGTCGTATTCTGCTTCCAAGGCATAGGCTTTTGCCTCGCCTTTTGAACTGCTCATGCCAAGCCCTGGACCCCAAAACTCCCCCGATTGCGCCTCCGGCAAAACAGCGCAGCTGAGGATGCCGAGCGTGCCGTCCTCCTCACTTTGGGACATGAATCGAGCAAAGATCGAATTCCAAGCAGCCATGCCTCCGGCTCGACTCGTCGTCACTTGCAGTTCTGTGTTCGCCCAACCTGGGTGGGCGACCAGTGCTTTCACCTTGGAACCAGCCTTCCCCAAGCGCTCATGCAGAGCGGCTGTGAACGCCACGTTCGCCAACTTTGTCTGGCTGTAGCGAACCCACCGAGCCCCCTGAAAGATCATGCTGGCACCGTTGCCGCCGAGCTCCCCTCCACGGGGCTCGAGGTATTTGGCCTCCAAGGCTTTAACGCCTTTCCGAGCCATACTGGAATGATTGACGATGCGAGCGTCCCCATGATGCTCGGTCGCTCGCTCCAGCAGCGGCATCAGGGCTTGAGTCAGTAAAAAATGAGACAGATGATTGGTTTGCATTTGGGTATCGAAGCCATCTTCGGTGGCTTCGTCAGGCATCGCCATAATTCCAGCGTTGTTAATCAGCGCGTAAAGTCCACCCTCTCGACAGGCTTCCTCCACATGTTGGGCGGCAAGCCGCACAGAAGCAAAGCTCTGCAGATCGCACTCGATGGTTGTGACACGCCCGTCTGCGAAGCGTTTATCCATCGCACTTTGCACCGCCACCGCTCGTTGCGAGGGACGATTGAGCATGATCACCCTGCCCCCTTGTTGGGCGATGGCTTCCGTTGCGACACGTCCAGTCCCCGTCGTGGTTCCAGTGATCGCAAAAGTCTTTCCGCTGAGATCCGGGATCCGCTTGCAGAAGGCATCGAAGAACCGAGTCGGGACGTGGGGTTTTTTGTAGGTCATTCGGAATCTCTTTTCGCTATGCAGCAATATTTTTGATAAATAAAACAGAAGCTTACCCTTGCCGTGTTCGATATATTCGTTTTTATCGCCCAAAGCGACCATTTTTGATAAAGGAGCGCTGTAAAGGGGCGACATCATGCGGTTTTTATTCTTCTTTTGTGTTTTGGGTTTGGCTTTTCAGAGCCACGGGAAACCAGCCACCTCCAGTGACTCGCCCTTGAAGTTAAGAGCAGAGCTAGGCTTTGCGGCGATCCTCAATCATAAAATCCAGTTTGGTTACGACGGGGATTACTTTGATTATGTGGGCGAAGGGGGCCAGGATAATCTCTTCGACTTTGCCCGCTTCGTTATCGAAGTCCCCCTGAACTCGAAGCACGAACTGGTCTTCTTGGCTCAACCCTTGTTGCTGGATAGCTTTGTGGTCTTAAAAGGGGATCGGCGCTTTGATGGGGTGCTCTTTCCCCAAGGTACAGCGACCCGGGTCGTCTACGATTTCGGCTTTTGGCGGGGCAGTTACCTCTACCACGCCATCCGGACGAAGAAGAACCAACTCTCGTTTGGACTCTCGCTGCAAATTCGCAACGCCACCATCGANTTTTCATCGGAGGATGGGACGTTGTTGTCTTCGAATCGAGGCGTGGGCCCGGTGCCAATCCTCAAGACACGCTGGCGACAGGAGCGATCGAAAGGCTGGTGGCAGGGGGTTGAGGTGGACGGATTTTATGCGCCTGTCAGCTACATTAANGGCGACAANAACGACGTGGTCGGCGCCATTTTGGACAGCAGTTACCAAATCGGCCGGCACCTTGACGAAAACGGCACNGCCTTCCTGAACCTTCGGTATCTTGGGGGNGGAGCGGAAGGTGTGGATGATGATGACAAACGCACTGAAGGCGATGATGGATTCACCAAAAACTGGCTTCACAGTCTCACAGTAAGCTTGGGCTTAGGTTACGATTTTTAGCCTCGACGAACCTGCAGAGCGTCGGACTACAGTCGTTCAACATAAGCGGCGATAATCACACCGATCACGGCAAGGACTGCGATCACACGAATAATGTCCATGGGANCNCCNCGGGAGNACTCTCGAGAAGGCTCGCTTNCGTCAAGGNTCTTGACGAGACTCGGAAGCACGACGGAAGAGGGGGCAGGAGCGCTCGCCATGAATCGTTTGTANGCANTGGGTCTTGCTTTCGCCTGTGTTCTCGGTTGCAGTTCACCGGAATGCCGAGTGNTCAGTTCCACCGACANCGCCGATGATTGCACCTACATCTACANTGACGTCGCGACCCCAGAAGGAGTGCTCAAAAANCCTTATCCNCTGCCCATCAAGCAGAGTCACTTGCTCGCTTCCATCGACTGTTATGAGCGGGGTGAAGATGATCTCATGCAGCGTCGTTACCGCTACAACGAGGGAGGGCAGTTGCTCAGTGAAAGCCGTCTCGAAGGGGACCAAGTGCTCTACACCGTGAGCTACGATTATGACGGTGAAGGTCGGCTCACGGGCAGTGATCTCGCCTGGGATCCTTCATCGCAGGAAGACTACACACAAAGTTCCACCTTTCGTCATGACAGCGAAGGGCGCGTGATCGAGGAGGAACAAACGGACAGTAACCCAGCCACCCATCGCATCACCTACACCTACGACAGCGAAGGGCGTCTCCAGCAAACAGAAACAGATCGTGACGCCGATGGCAGCATCGACGTGCGCAGTACCTACACATATGATGACGAAGGCCATCTGCTTCGCCGAGACGGTGATGATGGTGCCGACGGCAATGTGGACGAGACGGAAACCTTCACGACACAATGTGAATAGGCTCCTCAGGATGCTTAAGGAATGACCCCTTCCCCGCCGTGGCTTCAGCGTCCCAGTAAAGCTCATCACCGGCTCCATTGGGGGCGATTTAAGGGGCAAATTCTCGCCGTTATCGGCGGTGAAGCGTGCTTTCTATTCCTTGGAATTTATCTCAATGAAATCACCTATTTTGTCGCCGGTGCCGCTCTCGTCCTGATCGGATACTTTTTTTGGGTGCGTCGCCGCCGCTTGCGAGACCTTCTCATCAACCAAGAGGCGGTCCAGTTGATCGGTACGGGTGACTACGACCAGGCTGCACTCTTGCTCGACAAGCTGTGCAGGCATCCCAACAATGGCAGTACCCTGGCGGTGTTTCTCACCAATCGAGCGACGACCGCCTTGTGCCTCGGCCAATTTGAAATTGCGCTACCAATTTATCACGAGGTGTTGCGGGCCGAGCGGGGCGTAGCTCGGGGAGTCTTTAAGCTCCAAGGCGACCTCTTTCGCGCCCGCTGCGCCGATGCGCTCGCTTTCTACGGTGAACTCGAAGCAGCCGAAGCCATGCTGACAGCCCCTACGACGTCTCCCAGACGGACTCTTGAAGGTCATCAGTTACTCGCTCGCACCGTCATCGATGCTCGACGGGGCGAATGGGAAGCGGCTCGAGTGCGACTGATCAGCCAGTGGGGGGCGGCGGAAGCGGTCTACAGCGCGACCGAATTAAAGGCTCTCGTGGTGGTACGTGCCTTTGTATTCGCTCAAACGCCCCTTGCAAGTGAACCTGCAGACCCCATCATCGCAACGCTTCAGCCAGAGGACATCAACAGAAGTCGCTGGATGGGAACTCACTGGACTGAAATGGCAGACTTTCTGAATCAATATCCACAGACGTCGGCATCGTTCTCACCGGAATCGGCGAGCTTAAAAAGCTTCATCAAGAACATCAACGACTGAGTCCATTGAATACCAAAGGACCTTGGGCTTCTGAGAGAACAGCACTGTGCGTCAGGGCACAACGGGTGAACATGCGCTGGGCCATTCTCTTGCTGATGAACTTCACAGCTCTGGGTTGCGTCGATTGGCTTGCCGGGGTCTTAACAACACCAACCAACTTGGCGATGATGATCCAGGCGACGGGGTTTCCCTCTCTTGGTCGGACCGACT
>NZRT01000058.1 GCA_002696345.1 Myxococcales bacterium | reverse complement strand
CGGGAGCAGCCTTGAGGTGGAGGGAGATCTACTGCTGGGCGCTGTCTCGGATAACGGCACCATGACCATTCAGTTTCCTGGCGGTGGTGCGATGCTGCGTCGAGTTCGCACCGACTGTCACACCATGGAGAATCACGTCGGTGCTTGGCAGATGATGGGTGAAGAACCGGAGCAGCAGATGACGGTCGTGCTCACGGACGCAGAGGACTATGTTGTGATGATCAGTAATGACCCCTGCTTCCCCTTCACGTCGGCGACTTATGATTTGGTGGGACCCTGGCTGCGGATCGCAGAGGAGGACGATGATGAAATGGGTGACTCCGTGCCGATTTTTGTGAAGAGAGACAGCTTGTATTTGGGAGGCGTTGGTGTGGAGAACGGCGAAGGGACGCCTCCTTTGGAGCGCATCGACCGCTGTGAAGATGGCGCGATGAGTCTGCCGCCTCAAGTACTGGCGGGCACCTATCGAACCAGTGGGAACAACCCGCCAGCTCCCTACATCGCCATGGGTGCCGATGGGCAGTTTACTCTGCTTACAGAAGTCGTTCCTTGTTCGCCTGTCAGCAGCGGACAATACACGGCCAACAACACCCTCTTTGGTTATCGGGTCGGTGAGCAGGCGGGCTTGGGACGCTACANGATGGAGGGGACGAGCATCACCGTTTACCAGGGAGTCGAACCNCAGGCGCCCGNTTGGTTAAATCTCACTCGAGTCCGNACGGAATGTCATTAGGATCTGATTGTTTTGGCTTTAATGNGACGACTTCTCGGACTGATTCTACTGATCCTCAGTGCNCAGGGCTGTTCAAGTCCNTGTGAGCTGGATGCGGATTGTGTCGCCCCNGAGGTTTGTTTCAACGGTGCTTGCTCATCGCCCGGCGAATCTTCGTCACCAGACTGCCAGGCTCATGNGGATTGCAGCCAACTCGCTGTTTGCAANTGGNCGAACGGTCAATGCGAAANCTTAGAGCCCGGCGCATGCCATCCGGAAGANCCGGATCGATGTCGATGTCGAGAATTTAACCGTTGCCCAGAGGATCTCTGCAANGCCGATGGNTTTTGTTGGTTTGAATCNGATGATGNGTCCGATGCGGGTCCGGTGATCATCGATGATGCAGGCGNCGGGGCNTGTGAGCGAACACGGGATTGTCCGGATGGTCACTATTGCTACCCTCGTGACGGTTCATGTCGTCCCCTGGAACATCCATCCTGCCGTGAGGACGAGGATTGTCAGCAGGAAGCGGGAGAGCGTTGCGCACGGGACGCAGACCGGGAACTGGGACAATGCGAAGCGCCGACTCCTGAGTGTGAGGATGATTGGGATTGTCCCGAGACCGACCGTTGTCTCCGNGGCCGTTGCATGCCGNGGCCCGAACCCCGATGTGGNGACGGTGTCATCGATGCGGGAGAAGCATGCGATGATGGCAACAACCAGGACGGAGATGGATGCAATCGAAACTGTGTCTTGGANGCGGTTTGCGGCAACGGCGAGGTGGAGCGCGGTGAACAGTGTGATGACGGNAACCGTCGTGCCGGTGATGGCTGCGACCCGANTTGCAGAACNGAGCAAGAGGCTCAATGTGGTAACGGTTGGGTCGAGGGTGATGAAGAGTGTGATGATGGCAACGANGACGACACCGANCGGTGCACAACAGCCTGTCGTCGTGCGGTCTGCGGCGATGGNTTCGTCTGGGTTATTTTGGAGGAATGCGACGATGGNAACCAGGTGCCAGGTGATGGCTGTGATGCCTTCTGTCGCCGAGAGGGCTGTGGCAATGGTCGGCTCGAAGCTGGCGAGGAGTGCGATGATCGAAATCGAGACGATGATGACAACTGNACAAACGCCTGTCGTCGAGCAGTTTGCGGTGACGGCATTTTGAGAGCCTTCGGAGAGGATTGTGACGACGGAAACNTCGAGCCGGGGGACGGCTGTGACGANCGGTGTCGAATCGAGGGTTGTGGCAATGGCCGGATCGATGACGGAGAGGAGTGCGACGATCGCAATCAAGTGGATGGTGATTTTTGCACCAACGAATGCCGTCGAGGTGTTTGTGGTGANGGTGTCTTAAGAGAGTGGTGGGAACAGTGCGACGATGGCAATCTTGAGGATGGCGATGGCTGCGACGCTGANTGCCAGATCGAGGGCTGTGGCAATGGTCGCCGCGAGGACGGAGAAGAATGCGATGATGGGAACGACGACGACGGAGACTGGTGCACCAATGGTTGCACGGAGGCTCGTTGCGGTGATGGCGTCGTTCGAGATTTTTGGGAGCAGTGTGACGATGGCAACAATGTGCCCGGCGATGGCTGTGATGAACGCTGCTTTAACGAGGAAAACTAGGCTCGATTGGCTGCCTTTATCTTCTTCAAGGCTTCTCGAAGACGTCGCCGNGTNCGTTCTTTACCCAGTACNNCCAGNGTCTCCCACATACCAGGGGTCGCTTTACGCCCGGTGACAGCAATGCGAATGGGCATAAAAAGATCCCTGGGCTTCCAGCCCGTATCTGCGCAGTGCCCCCGCAGGAGCGTCTCGATGGATTCCTCGTTCCACTCGATGAGTTGATCGACCTTTTCCACCAAAGAAGAGAAGACGGGCTCCAACTCTTCCAAGGTCTTCTTCTTGGGCTTTAGGGCGGCGGCTTCCACGTCCAAATCACCGCTAAAGAAGTAGGCAACTTGGGGCATGAACTCGTCCAATCGGTCCATACGCTCGTGGACNAAGGGNACGATTTNAGCCCATCTCTCGTCGCTCATGAAATACTCTCGAAGACGTTCCCACAGGGCTTCAGGGCTGTGGTCTTCACGGATGTATCGGCCGTTGAGCCAACTGAGCTTGGCCATATCGAAGACAGGTCCACCGAGGGNAATTCGCTCCAAGGAAAAAGCCTCGACCATTTCGTCAAAGCTGAATTTTTCCCGTGTTTCNTCGCCTTCATCAACGGGAAANCTCCACGCCATACGNGCCAGGTAGTTGCGCATCGCTTCAGGCANAATACCGGCGTCCCGGTAGTAGTTNAGGCTNACCGGATTCTTGCGTTTGCTGACTTTGGACTTATCGGGGTTTCGGAGCAAAGGAACATGGCAGAACACGGGCTGTTTCCAGCCAAAGGCTTCGTAGAGCATCACGTGTTTTGGTGTCGAAGTAATCCATTCCTCGCCACGAATGACGTGGCTGATTTCCATGAGGTGGTCGTCGACCACGTTGGCGAGGTGGTAGGTGGGAAAGCCATCGGATTTGATCAGGACTTGGTCGTCGACCTCCTTGTTTGCGAATTCGATGGGGTCCCGGAGCAGATCGTGAACGATTGTGGTTTCTTCCCGTTTGACTCTGAATCTTATGACGTAAGACTCGCCGGCGTCTATTCGTGCCTGAGCTTCCGCTGGATCTAAATCTCGGTAGCGGCCATCGTAACCGACCCAGCCTTTTGCCTTTATTTGTTCCGCTCGGAGAGCGGCGAGGTCCTCCGGTGTACAAAAACATGGGTATGCCTTGCCTTCATTCACCAGTTTTTGAGCATATTGACGGTAGAGTTCGCTACGCTCCGATTGTCGGTAGGGACCGAAGTCACCGCCGCAGTCAGGTCCTTCATCCCACTGGATACCTACCCAGCGAAGAGCCTCGTAGATCATGGCTTCAGAGGTCGGAGTGCATCGACTTTGATCGGTGTCTTCGATCCGTAGGATGAAGCGTCCTCCTTGCTGCTGTGCGAAGACTTTATTGATCAAGCCAATATAGGCGGTACCGATGTGAGGATCGCCCGTAGGCGAAGGAGCAATTCGGACACGAACGGTCATAGTCTTGGACCTCAAGGCAGTCGGGAGCGTGGCGCTGCTAACAAGAGATCGATCAAGACGAAAGCATCAGAGACAAGCTATGGTTGACTAATGGTGGCGCTTGATTGAAGCCATCGCAAAGGCGCGTTACCAGCGTTTTAAATCAGGAGCCCATCATGAGCTATTTGAATCCGTTGGAGAGGTTTCGATCCGTTTCAGAAAATGAGCATTTTCGGAAGGCCAATACCAAAGCGCTTGATGCCATGCGTGCCCGTAAACATGCCCGTGAAATTGGCGATGCAACCGGCATCACCGATGAAGACCTCATGGCTCATTTGGTCGCCTTGGGGATCGATGTTGAGACGGTTCGAATCCTCCATCTTGTTCCCTTGGTGCAAATGGCGTGGGCTGACGGGGCGATTCAATCGGAGGAGCGGGCACTCATTGAGTTGGCCGCCCAGGCCCGTGGCGTGGACGAGCGTCCCAAGGCGAAGGCACTACTCCAGGCGATGCTCGAGGAGCCTCCCAGCGCCGAGGTCTGCAATGCAGCACTCGATTTCTGTCGCTTGGTGCTGAATGCAGAGGGTGAAGACGGCTCCGGTGTGGAAAGCCTACAACAGGCAGTCCTCAGGGTTGCTGAAGCACACGGTGGCTTCTTTGGGATCGGGGCGGTGACTGACGGAGAACGTCGAGCTCTGGAACAGATCGGCGAGCGTCTTCATCGTTAGATATGCCTTTTCAGTCGAACGTACGGCGTTCATCGGAGTGGAGTTTGGCTCAATTCCTTTGACGGCCGGGGTCTGCTCCCGTATTCGCCCTCGCCGATAAAGGAATGGAGGCACCATGAGCGTGCGTCTGCGTATGGTTCGAGGTGGTCGTAAGAAACGGCCTTTCTACCGTCTGGTGGCGGCCGACACGGCCCGGACCCGGGCGGGCAGCTACATTGAGCGTTTGGGGACCTTTGACCCCCTCGTTGAGCCTCCGGCGCTGAAGCTGGAAGAGGACCGTATTCGGTACTGGCTCGGTGTGGGTGCGACTCCGTCCGAGACCGTGGCAAGCCTGTTAAAAAAGGCGGGTGTCATGAATGGTGAAGGTGCCCCGGCGGAGGCCACGGCCGAGAGCTGAGGCCCATGCCACGCTGGATCCCCATCGGTTCTGTGCGTCGACCCCATGGTCTGCGCGGACAGTTGCGGGTTCAACTGAATCTCGAACGACCCGAACTTCTCGCCCCCGGCACTCAGGTGCAGGTGGGCGAGAAGCTCTTTTTTGTCGAGAAGCGGGGCCCTGCCCCCGGCCCCGAGGATGTCTTTCTGCTGACACTGCGCGAGGTGCAGGGCCGTGACCAAGCAGAGGTTTTGAAGGGGAAAACCCTTTTCCTTTCCCGAGAGGATCTTGGCGAAGACCTCGAAGACGATGACTTTTTATTTGTAGATCTTGAGGGCTTAGAAGCCGTTGACGCCCAAGGGAAGTCTCTGGGTACGATCACTGCCGTCTCGGTCTTGGCCGGACGAGCGATGGCTCACTTGGATGACCTCCTAATTCCTCTGGATTCTCCCTTCTTACAGTCGGTCGATTTCGAAGCGGGTCAGGCTCATTTCGATTTACCTGAGGGGCTCTTGGAGTCTCAGCGCACATGAAGTTCATCATCATCGGTCGCTTCCCCGAACAGGTTCGGACGGCCGTCGAGTTCGGTGTGCTTTGCCGTGCTCTTGAATCCGGTCGGTTGGAGATCGAGACCCTGCAGTTGAAGGATTTCGGTCATTCTAAGCACCAACACATCGACGAGAAACCTTTCGGTGGGGGTGCAGGGCTTGTGCTGAGAGTTGATGTGGTGGTGCCTGCGCTACGGGCAGCGAAGGCCATGGCGCCTAATTTGCCAGTGATCATGCTCAGCCCCCAGGGGGAGCCGCTGAAGACGCCGCGAGTCAAAGCCCTTGCTGCAGGGAATGGGGCGATTCTGCTTTGCGGTCGCTACGAGGGCTTCGATGAGCGCATCCGAGCCCATGTGGACCTCGAGGTTTCGGTTGGAGATTTCGTTCTGACGGGTGGTGAGTTGGCTGCAGCCTGTTTGGTCGACGCAGTGGCCCGTTTCCTTCCGGGCATCTTGGGCAACGCCGACTCCACTGAGATCGAGAGCCACAGCGATGGCTTGTTGGAAGCACCCCACTACACACAGCCCGTCAGCTTCGAAGGGCAGAGCGTACCGGCGGTGTTAAGGAGCGGTCATCATGGCCAGATCGAAGCCTGGCGGCAGGAGCAGGCGCTGTACCGGACTGGGCAGCGCCGGCCTGATTTAATCAAGCCTTCCGAGGGGGATTGATTCGCCACAAGGAGCTTCTTCCCCGATTCTCGACTCGTTCGATCCAGGGGAGGGTTTGAAACAACTGGTGGTGATGGTCCCAACGGTAAATGATGCGGATGAGTCGGGGGTTTTCCTCAAGATTGGAAGCCAGGTTGTCCATGACTGCAGCCATGGTGAAGGCACCGAAGGGGTTAAAGAAGAACAGGATCGTCTCATCGCTAAAGCGATAATCGGCGGCATCCTGGCAATGCACTTGATTCGGAATCGAGAGCCCTTCCAGATTGGCTTGTGCATCCTTGGCTAAAGACGAAACCGCCTCGACTCCGCTGACTCGACCTTGGCCTTGCTGGGCGGCCCAGACCAGCACTCGACCTCTGCCACAGCCCAAATCAACGAGGTGGTCACACGCATCCATGTGCAGCCAGTCGTCGATGGATTCCAACTGCCGGTACCAAGTGGGTTGACTCGCTGTGGCGTCTTGAAACTGACTGTTGGGGGTTTCCACGGGCGTCTTCCAGCCCTTGGGCTCACAAGTTGAGACCCCCAAGCGGCGGTCCATTTGTCGGTCATAGGCTCGCAGATAAAGCCGGCGTAAACGTTCCTTGATCACCGATCTCGACAGTCTTGAGCGATGCCTTCACACAACTGCAGGTCGGTATCGAGGCCGCAGCCTCTGAGCGTTGCTTTCATCCGGGTCTTGTTGTTGGCCCGCCAATCGTCGAGGTCGAAGGTGAGAACGGGGGCACAGTGACTGTCCCGCCAGGGCAGCGCACCCATGTAGCCGATTAACTCATTGCGTCGCCCCAGCATGGTTCGGAGTTTTCCTCGCACCTCGCTCCCTCCCGCCGTGGTGACTCGGTAACTAAAGCTCCCCCGTCCGAACTCAGGCATGGTTTCCGTCCAGCCGAAATCGATTTCGCGAAAGTCGTAGAGGTGCTCACCGGTACCGGGAATGCTATCACCGCTCCATGGTCCCGTGGGGTAGTCCATTCCCCCGCTCAACTCCGTGACCATTCCCATGCTGTCCATGGGCCAGTCGGCGAGTTCTGTGGAATCTGCTGCCGGGCAGTAGTCGCCCAGCATTTTCCAGAAAATTTCTGCCCTCTTATTGATCTGACAACTGTTTGTGCAAGCATCGGAATCGTCTGAGTTACCATCGTCGCATTGTTCCTCAGGTCGTTCCACCAAGGTGTTCATGCAGGTCTCAGGTCGTGTCGCAGTGGCCACGTTCTGGCTACGAAGATCGACTGCAACCGACCCATCATCGCAAAGGGGCTCCCAGGAGTGCCGCCACCCGTAGGGATCGGGAGCTATGGTGCTGGCATCTGCGGCGATCGGGGTTTTTAAGTCGATTCGGCCATCGTTGGTCTCCGCTCGTCCTGCCACCGTGTACTGGGCAATGTTTCCAGCCATGGTTTGCGCGAGATCATTCATGGTGCAAATTTGGTGGCCAAGGCGGTCCGAGTTCACGCACCAAGCTCGTTCGAAGCGATCAGGGAGTCGGCGATCGTGTTGAAGGTAAGCCACCATGTAAAAGCAGCGCGCGCCGTTTTCGAAGCGGGCTTCGTAGAGGGTCCCCCCTCCCGGAAGGCTCTGTTCGTCCCGTTTGTATTCTCGCTGGTGTAGGCTGCAGGTTCCCACGGGGTCGAAGCAATGATCAGACGCCGGTTCGAGACAAGTGTTCTTATAAATTTTCGGAATCACTTGGTAGATTGGTACATAGGTTTCCGCGTCGACAACGCAGCGCCCCTCATCTTCCGCTGCCCCTTGGCTGAGGTCGCAATAAGCATCAGGGTGNCAGTCTTTGCCGCCATTNGGATTGTCATCGGTAACGAAGCAGGGATTTGCGAGATTGGAGGGGTCGTCCGGATCNAGATTGAGGGCGACGCTGCAACCAAANACGAACAGGAAGGGAATCAGNCGAAAGATCATCGCATGAGTTTCCTTTTCGGTTGAGAAGCTTCTGGGGGGTCCACGGAAACAGGTTCTACCTCTCCTGNNCTTGGCNGTCGTGCCGGCTCANNGCCCATNGNTTCGGTTTCGACCGNAGCCGTCTTTGTNGGTCCGTTCCCCGCCAGCCATGCAAATGCGCCCACATTTTCGGCGTGCCCACGAGCCCAATAAGCGGCTCCAGCGACGGCTCCACCGCCAAGGATTAAGACATCAGCCAGAACCGCTTGCCCTGCAACAGCACTGCGAAACTGCTCCCGGTATTCCGACTCTCGATAACTGAGCCGACGCCATCGGTAGGCATTCACGGTGGCATAAAGTCCGAGGGCAAGTCCCAAGCCAGCAACACCCGCTCCCCCATAGAGACCATATTTGGACTTCGCTTTGAGATCTTGGCGAAAAGCCAGCACATGAGCGGGCTCCCCCTGCANAGCGACCGTATCAGGAGCCTCGATCGGAANCAGTTGCCCCTCGTCTTCAAGACCCAGTCNTAACAGGCGTGTCAGTCCATCCCGAAAGGCGGTCTCAAAAATATCCTTGGCCTCAAGGGGGTCACTGACGATCTGACCGAGGAGTCCCCTGCCTGGTGTCTCGGCGAGAATAAGCGTGAGACGGCGCTCTTTATCCAGGCTCATACTGATGACAGCGAGACGGTCTCGAGCTTTCGCCTCCGCAGAGACAGCGACGATGCTGCCGTCTTTGCTCACCCCCCCCTCGGTGGCTGCCAGATCTCGGAGATGGTTAGACAGTTCAGTGTTCGCCCGTTGGCGAAGGCATTCGGCTTCGACACAATCCACCACGTAAACCGGTCGGAGCTTTTGACTGCTTGCGAGGACGTTATCGATGAGTGTCCCGAGATCCACTCCCTCCGGAAGTCGTTCCAAATCGACCTGCGGCAAGTTGCCGATTAAGACGGGAATTCGGAGATCGACCGCCTTCGATTCATCTCGGGCCAGCGCCGCTCGNTCGGCCGGCCCGGCGCGACGTTCCAGGGGCGTCTTTGCTTTGATCTTGCCGTCNTTCGAGCCGTAAGCATCGGGGGCGGCCCACACCGAAGGTGCCAACAGGAAGCTTCCGAGTAAGGTTCCAAGCATCAGAAGTCCAATCGTACCTTCTTCTTTTCCGGGGCATCGCCCGTTTTCGGGGGGGGGGTCTGAGCGCTCTGCAGGTCGTGGGTCCGTGAGAACACCCCGGTCCTGGATTGCTGGGTCGATACAAGTCGCCGCAGCGAGGGTCAGGCTTAAGCNCATCAGCATCCGGTACATTCGCCCTCCTTCCATTGGAGTCATAGTCCTCTTGGCAGCCACGTACAACCGGCTGTAGTACCGTTTGACGCGCGCGAGGGCCGCTGCTACCCACCCCCGGACCATGACCTTGCAGGGGGTTTTTTATGAAGCGGTTGAGTCATTTGTGCCTCGTCTTGATGGCTGCCGGTTGCGGGTGTGAAGAGGAGCAACTCTTTAATCCAGATGATGTNACCGTCGAGCCAGCGGTTCTGGATTTCGGTGTTGTCGTCGTGGATTCNGAATGCCAGCGACCGATTACGATCGCCAACGCATCCGGCGCGACCGTCAACTTCGCAAGTTACGAGATTCCCGCTGGTGAAGGCGCAGATGTCTTTTCGGTGGTGCCCTTTACCATGCCAGGACAGCTTTTCGCTGCCCAGACCAATACCGCAGGCAGCATCCTNTACAGCCCAAAAGTTGAGGCTGCCCAAGATGAAGGATTGTTACAAATCGACTACGCTGTTGGGGACCGCTCGGGGCGCAAAGAGGTTGCTCTGAAAGGCTACGTGGTGGCGAGTCGGGCGCCACGGGTTCAACTGAAGTGTCCGGAGGTTGAGGGTCCTTGCCCCCAACTTCTGGTGGATGGTGTGCAGCGAGGNCAGTCCCTCCATGCGGTAGTCGAGATCGAAAACCTGGGGACGGAGGTACTCAGCCTTAGCGACGTGAGTTTACGGAGNGACAGCGGTCATTGGACCGTCCAGCAAGCCTATTTCGGGATCGGACCCAACGACAGTCCGATCGACTTACCGACGGCGGGTGGTGACNCCGTCGAGGTCAAAAACGCCATTCAAGGCGATTGCGGCGATGAAGAGGGCTATGAAGACGCACGCAGCCTCAAAGTCGAACTCCAGTTTTACGCTGAGGANGTCGGCCTCGACACAGCGACATTGGTCATTCAATCCAATGATCCCTTTCAGCCCGTCGTGGAGTTGCCTCTGAATGGTGTTGGGCAAGGGCAGAGAGCCGTGGTGAATCCTGCAGCGATTACCTTTGGTACCGAGGCGGGGNTNCAAGAGGTGAAAATTGAGAGTGTCGGCAACACGCCNTTCCCCATCAACGCTTCGTACATCGACTTGGATGGTGATGGNGAGCGGGGCNCTGATGAGCCGCTGTGTCGACCCGGCGAGCGCAGCGCCGAAGATGGTGTCTTNTCGTGTTCCTCNGCTCGAGGNGGCGGGTTCCGNCTTGATGGCACCGACGCCACTGAGGGNGGNGANGACGAGGCGATCATCCAGATTTATTACTTCCCCACCGATGGGGAATCGGTTCGNGCNGCATTGCGCCTAGANAGCACGGCACTCGGAATCGGCGATCCCGGCACACCGGGGGTTTTCACCGTGCCCTTGGGCGGCGGCGGTGCAGGTCAGTTAAGTGTGTACTCNGAAGCGACATTGGATCGTGTGGTTGTGGGTTATGTCGTCAACGAGGATGAGACTCGAATCCAAGGACAAGCGAACTTTGTGGTGGAGAATCCCGGTGATATCGAGGTGACTGTGGATTCCGTCCGCGTACTGCAGAATAACCAACTGTTGCCTGAAAACGACCGTATGGCGCAGAATTTTAGGGTCACAGAGGTCGACGGCGAACTCGCGTTGCCCTTTACGCTCGGTCCGTCGGAAAGCAAGGCATTGCGGGTGGTGTTTGANCGGGACAATCCGGGCATCGAACTTCGCTTGGAAGCCCAACTTGGATTCTTTCATGATGGTGTGAGCGCCAATCCCGCGATGATACTTGTCCAGGTTCAGCCGTCAGAGTGATGTTGCGTCTTGCCGTTTGCGGGCTTCTCTTCATTGCTGGTTGTCCAGCGGAGCCTGAGCCTGAGCCGACAGCTCAGGAACGTTTTGTTGTGAGTTGTTTGGCTCTGGCAGAAGCCCATTGCCAGCGTCGACAAGCCTGCGCNCTCCGCCTGGGCCGGACCCAAGATTTAGCGGCCTGNAAGCAAGCGAAACGTTCCGCATGTAAAGGCAGTTCGGAAGCAGCACCGGGAAAACCCTTTGAGGATTTCGATCCGGTCGCAGCGCAAGCCTGTATCGACGCNACCGCTCANGCNGAATGTGCTGTGCTCGATGACCGCTGGCCCTTACTGCCNGAGTGTCGTGCTCATTTNGGTGCAAATNCTGCGGCTCGTTCCCCTTGTATCTCGGATTTCGATTGTGCTGATGGATGGTGTTTCAATGACGATCAGGGCTGCGGTCAGTGTCAGAGTTACGCCCAGGTCGGGGACGATTGTTCGGCCCGAGAAAGTCGTTGTGGCTTTGAGCGCGCTTGCGTTCGGGGGCGGGACGCAACCTTTCTCTGTCGGCCGCGACGAGACCTTGAGTTTGCATGCGAGTCGGATTTGGAATGNGGCCCCTCTCTTTTCTGCCACCCNGAGCGGGCTCGTTGTGAGCCCCAGCGAGCCCCTGGTGATGTCTGTCACGGTGACCCTGATATCGATGATTGCCGTTACGACTCGGTGTGCATTTCGGGGATTTGTACGGNCGGTATTGCCCTGGATGAAGACGATCTGTGCGATGCGCCGGATCGACTCTGCCCGGTGGGAACGTTTTGCAGTTCCACCAGTTGCTTGGCAATCAAGGCGGTTGGCGACGCCTGTAGTGAGGACGTTGCATGTGGCGCAGCTGCCGCTTGCGTCGGTGGATTNTGTCGTTTGCGTGGTGGAGAGGGGGCGCCCTGTGACCGACCGCGGAGTTGCCGGGGGGGCTTGACGTGTTTCGAAGACAAATGTGCATTGTTGGAGGTATGTGAGTGAACGACTCCAAAAACATCCGAGCCCAAGTACTCAAAGAGGCCTTGCCCTATTTTCAACGCTACCGAGGGCAGCCTGTCGTGGTGAAATACGGCGGGCATGCCATGAGTAGCCGGGATCTTAAGGAAAGCTTCGCTGGCGACATGGTTTTGTTGGAACAAGCCCGAGTGAATCCCGTTGTGGTTCACGGTGGTGGGCCCCAGATTGGTGAAATGCTGGCGGCATTAGGCATCGAGAGCCGCTTCCACGATGGCATGCGGATCACCGATGAGACAACGATGGACGTCGTCGAGATGGTGCTTGCNGGNTCGATTAACAAGGAGATCGTCGCTCGTGTGGCCCGTCATGGCGGGCGTGCCGTGGGATTAACNGGGCGCGANGGGGGGTTGCTTCGGGCTCACAAGCTAGCTGCTCAACCCTCGGTGAAGACCCCAGAACTTATCGATTTAGGTCGAGTCGGCGAGGTCGAAGCCGTCGATCCGACNATNTTGCGGACATTGATTCATGACGAGTTCATTCCAGTGATCGCACCGGTTGCGTACGGTCCTGGCGGCATTCCGCTCAACATCAATGCTGATGTCGTTGCGGAGCGGATCAGCACACAACTCCAGGCAAAGCGCTTGCTTTTGATGACCGATGTCGACGGTGTTCGAGACGAAGCAGGAGAACTCCAGCCTGAACTTTCGGCAGCCCANGCGGAATCCATGATTCAGAAGGGCANAATCAGTGGCGGGATGATCCCTAAGGTCCGTTGTGCGGTNCGTGCCGCTCGGGGTGGTGTGGAAAAGGTCACCATCCTGAACGGTACAATTCCGAATGCGGTCATCCTCGAACTCTTCACCAACGAAGGGGTGGGGACGGTGATCACCGCCTGAGGAGGATGCGTCGTGAGCGAGGCAACAGAAGCCGCTAGGCAANATTTTACGCCCAATTACCGCCAACCTGACCTTGTGATGGTTCGAGGTGAGGGCGTCTGGGTCTTCGATGAGCAGGGTCGACGCTACTTGGATGCCATTGCGGGCATTGCCGTGAGCGCTCTCGGCCATTGTGACAAGGGCTTGCAACAAGCGGTGCACGACCAAGTCGATCGCCTCTGGCACATGAGCAATCTCTTCTACACTCGCCCGTCGATGGACCTCGCCGCCCTCTTGACTCGCCACACCTTCGCTCAACGCGTTTTCTTTTGTAACTCGGGAGCTGAGGCAAACGAAGCGTTGATGAAGGCTGCCCGTAGGGCGCAGCATGACTTGGGCACAGGCCGGTTCGAAATCATTGCGGCGGAGCGGTCTTTTCACGGCCGGACCTTCGCCACGGTCACCGCAACGGGACAACCGAAATATCATGTGGGCTTCGAACCGATGCTGCCGGGAATTGACCATGTTCCCTATGGCGATTTGGATGCGATGCGAGACCGCTTAACCCATCAGACGGCAGCGATTTTAGTGGAGCCAATTCAAGGAGAGGGCGGAGTCATTACGCCGCCTGACGGCTATTTGAAGGGCTTGCGGGAGCTTGCGGATCAAAGCGGCGCTTTCCTCCTGTTCGATGAGGTTCAAACAGGCGTTGGGCGGACAGGGACGCTCCTCGCGGCTGAATTCGAGGGTGTCGTTCCCGATGGCTGCTCCTTGGCAAAGGGGCTTGGTGGCGGACTTCCCATCGGCGCCTTTCTTGCCGGTCCAGCCCTGGCCGACTGCCTCGTCCCTGGAACCCATGCTTCGACCTTTGGCGGTAATCCAGTCTGTGCACGGGCGGCGATCGAGGTCATCGAACGCCTGGTCCGTGATGGGCTGTTGGAACAGATTCGGTCCACGTCGGCCTATTTGGAATCGAAACTTAGCGATCTCATCGAGGCTCACCCCGTGGCAGCAGGACTGCGCGGTCGCGGGTTCCTACGGGGGCTGGAATTGACCTCTGCAGATCCTGAACTTCCGGCAAGGGCTCGCGCCCATGGTCTCTTGATCGGCATGGTGGATGCTAATCAAGTGGTAAGAATCGCACCGCCACTGACCATTACCGAAGTCGAAATCGATGACCTCTGTGATCGACTTCGACTGAGTTTGGAGGCCTGATGGCTCGCCATCTACGCAATCTTTGGGATCTGGATTCCACTGGAATCTCACAAGTCATCGATCGAGCCGTTCAACTGAAAGCGGCGATCAGACGAGGCGAGGCACCGCCTGTATTCGCTGGACGGGTGTTGGGACTTCTCTTCGAAAAGCCAAGCTTGCGTACACGGACGAGCTTTGAAGTCGGGATGTTTCGCTTGGGTGGATCCGCAATCTCTTTAAGTCATTCTGAAGTCGGCTTAGGGAAGCGGGAACCTGTCGCTGACGTCGCAAGGGTCTTTTCATCCTATGTCGACGCCATCGTCGTGAGGACCTTCGATCACGACAACGTCCTTAATCTCGCCGCTTCCAGTGCCGTCCCGGTGATCAATGGATTGTGCGATCGATTTCATCCTTGTCAGATTTTGGCGGACCTCTTGACCGTGCAGGAGGCGAAGGGACGAGTCGCTGGACTGAAGGTCGCTTGGGTTGGGGATGGCAACAATGTGTGTCATTCTTGGATGATCGCCGCAGCTCAAATGGGCTTTGAACTTCGAGTCGCGACTCCCAAAGGGTTCGAGCCAGATCCGGAGATTCTTGCGAAATGCCTAGATCATCGACCGGGTTCTGTCCGTTGTGACTCGGACCCAAGAGGGATGGTGGACGATGTTGACGTCGTGGTCACCGATGTCTGGGTTTCCATGGGACAAGAGAAAGAAGCGGCAGAACGCCGCCGACTCTTCGCTGATTACCAGGTCAACCGAGATCTGATGTCTTGCGCTCGTGGGGACGCCATCCTGTTGCATTGCCTTCCGGCTCACCGTGGTGATGAGGTGACGGCCGAGTTGATCGACGGTCCCCAGTCCTTGGCCTGGGAAGAGGCGGAGAATCGCTTGTATGCACAGTCTGCTCTCTTGGATCGTATTTTTGGGGCCGTCGACCGTGTTGAACACGTGTAAAAATAGGGTGCTCTCCCATTGGATTAATGCGTTGCCTCGTGCGGGCGCGGCAAAATATGGGACTTGCCCTCTCGGTTAGGGTAACCTGAGGCAGGTTCAGAGGAGAGTTTCCGGTGTCGGTGGATCCAGCGCTTCGTTATAGCGGCGACTTCGTACCTCGTTTGAAGCCGAACTTGGATTTGAACAGCGTGGTCATCGGCGCTGAGGATCATTTTCTGTTCAGTCGCTTGGATGGCCGGACGACGGTGCGGCAGATTGCCAGTCTGGTTGGCAAGTCACCGATGCATGTCGCAGCGGGCCTGCTGCGCCTGGAGGCTCGTGGCGTTATTCTGGCTCCTGATGGTGCGGAGCAACTGCCCGATAGCTTGGTCCAAAAGCAGGCAATTGCTGATGCAGAAGGTGCAAGCGGCGACCGGCAAGGGTCGAGGAAAAACTTTGCAAAGCGCATCAATAAAGTCAGTGAAGCGGACCTCATCGGCGTCGGACGCTTCGAAGGGTTCATGTTTCCTCGCGGACCGCTGGAGGAAATCTGTGCCCTGGAGATAAATGTCCGCAAGGAAATGCTCTTTTTGGACGCTCGGATTGAGGACATGTCCCCATTCAAGGTGATCGATCTCCCGCTGTCTGCCGACGACGGTCGAATCATGCGGCAGGCGGACAAGAAGCTGCGGATGTTTCACCCGGACACTTACTTCGGACAGGAAGTGGGTAGCTTTGGACCGATCATCCTTCGCCTGTACAACAAGGTTCGTGAAGCTGCGGATCTTCTGTTGGACCCGGAGAAACGCAGCGAGCTTCGTACTCAGTTGCTGGGCGTTTCTGCCGAAGAAATTAAGGAAGAGGAGCTGCCTCAGGAAGTACGAGAAGCCCGTCAAAAAGAACGAGAGCGCATCTCCGCTGGGTTGAGGCATCGTCGTCTTAAGAAGAACCCCATGTTTGCGAATATTGGCCGAGCGAAAACGCTCTATCAGGAGGCGATGAAGTTCGTCGAAAATAAAGAGTTCGCAAAGGCGCACAATGCCATCATGGCTGCCAAGACATTCGATCCTAGAAATCCGCTGTACACGGAAATGGAAGAGCGTATGCGGGTGCGTGCTTCGGACCACCGGAGCGAGCCCCATGTGAAGGCAGCCGAATTTGCGATGAATGTAGGGCGTTGGGACCAGGCTGAGGCGGCCTTCAAGAACGCAGCAAAGATTTGTGCCCATCGACCCGAATATTGGGCCCGTGCAGCGGAATGCTGTTGTCGGGTGGGTGAGGACTTGCAGGAAGCTGCCAATCTGGCTCAAAAGGCGATCGATATTGCACCGGACAACACCGAGTTTTTGAGAGTGATGCTGAATATTTTGGACACCGCCGGTATGGACGCAAAGGCTCGAAACATCGCAGAGCAGATCGGTCGCTTAGATCCTGCTGCGTCAGATATTCAAGAGCGTTTGAAGAAAAAGAGACGCTAGATGGTTTCTGCAAACGATACCGGTCCCATTTTGGGTATCGATTTGGGGACGACCAACACCTGTGCCGCGGTCTGGCAGGGCGATGGTCCTGTCATGGTGACCAATGAAAGCGGCGAGATTGGGATGCCGAGCGTCGTTGCAAAAACCGCCGATGGTCGTTTGCTTTCCGGTCTGCTGGCCTTCCGCCAAGCGGTGACCAACCCAAAGCACACCATTTTCGGAGTGAAACGCTTAATCGGCCGGCCCTTCGATCATCCCGTGCTGGCGGAGCAAATTCCATTAAGTCCCTTCGAGATCGTTGCGGGACCGCGGGGCGATGCTCGGGTGAAGCTCCGTGACGAAATTTTGCCTCCTGCCGCCATCGGTGCCGAGGTTCTCGCTGAGATTAAAGATCGAGCAGAAGCTTTTCTTGGAGAGCCGGTCCGTAGGGCAGTGATCACCGTGCCCGCCTACTTCACCGATTCGCAGCGTGCTGCGACTCGGGATGCCGGTAAGATTGCAGGACTTGAAGTCCTCCGAATGATCAACGAGCCGACAGCTGCAGCCCTTGCCTATGGTCACGATCGCCAGGAGGGGCGCGTTCTCGTCTTCGATCTGGGCGGTGGAACCTTCGATGTCAGTATTGTCGATGTTCGTGACGGGATGTTTCGAGTGGTGGCAACAGGGGGGGATACAAGGCTTGGCGGCGAAGACTTTGACGACCGTGTCGTGAAGCTATTTCTCCATGAACTGAGGGATCAGCATGAGGTCGACCTGAGCGATGATGCCAATGCAATGCAGCGCTTGCGGGAGGAGGCTCGGAACATACGGCATATTCTCTCTGATGCCGTCACCGCTCGTGTGAACCTCCCCTTCCTCTCTGCCCTTGAGGATGGCTCCCCAATCCATCTTGAGATGGAACTGCCCCGAGCACGGTTGGAAAATCTCATCGAAGACCTCGTGGGCAAAGCGATGCAAGTGACCCAGCAAACACTGGATGATTGCGAACTGAGTTTCGACGACATCGATGAAATTCTCCTCGTCGGCGGCACGACACGCACCCCTTTGGTTCGGAAGCGTCTCAAGGTCCTTTCGGGGCGAGATCCCTCATTGGCGGTCGACCCTGACAATGCTGTGGCGATGGGAGCGGCTGTCCAAGCAGCTGCATTGTCTGGTTTGCGGGGGCAAATTTTACTCATGGATGTGACCGCCCACGACTTGGGGATCCAGCTACCGAACGACCGCTTCGAGAAGCTCGTTCAACGGAACTCCCCCATTCCAGCGATGGCTGCTCGTTCGTTAACCACCAGTCAGAACGATCAGGAGCAGTTAAGCTTGGTCGTGCGGCAGGGGCGCTCGCAAAAAGCATCCGAAAATGAATTGATGGGCTTGGTGAAGATCACCGGATTACAGCAGGGCCCACGGGGTAGTGTGCGCGTCCATTTAGATTTCAGTATCGACGCAGATGGTACCGTGAGTCTCTTTGCTCAGGATGCCGGGACTGGCAATGAATACCGAGCAGCATTGCTTGTCCCCTCCGGACTCGACCGTGAAGAAATGGAAAAGCTGAAAGAACGGCATAAGGTCAATCGCCTGAGGAGTCACACGGACAAGATCAAACAAGCCTCTCGAGATGCTTTAAGGCTCATGCTCAGTGACATTCGCAGACTGCGAGATGATTCGTCAGATGAGGTTGAGGTGGCGCGCATTTCGAGGATCCTTGTGCATGGTGAAGATGTCCTTGCCCGAGGCGTTCCAGCAGAGGCAGACCGATTTATTCGTTGGTTGGAGGCATTTCAGGATTCGGAGGGGGAGATCCAAGGTTTACCTGACGATCTGACAGCAACCCTGGGGGACCAGTTGAGCACCGGTTGATCCCTGCCGTAAGCCCCTGTAGGCAGACGTCCAGAAACAGGAGTTCTGCCGTGACCGAAAGTATCAAAAAAGTCGTTCTCGCTTACAGTGGTGGCTTGGACACGACCGTCATTCTTCACTGGCTCAAGGAGACCTATGACTGCGAAGTGGTCTGCTTTGCAGCTGATTTGGGGCAAGGCGAAGAGCTCGACCCCCTCGAGGAGAAGGCTGCAGCAGCAGGTTCGACCATCTACATTGACGATTTACGTGAGGAGTTTGTTCGTGACTTCGTCTTTCCAGCGGTTCGAGCCAATGCGGTTTACGAGGGCGTCTATCTTTTAGGGACTTCATTGGCGCGGCCTTTGATTGGCAAACGCATGGTGGAGATCGCTGAAGCGGAAGGTGCCGATGCGATCAGTCACGGAGCAACGGGCAAGGGCAATGATCAGGTCAGGTTTGAACTCACAGCTTACGCCCTGAAGCCCGACATTAAGGTGATCGCTCCGTGGCGTGACTGGAGCTATAAAGGTCGAAAAGATCTCCTCGAATATTGTGAAGCCCGTGGTCTTCAAGTCGAGGCGAGTGCTGAGAAGCCCTACTCGATGGATGCCAATGCGATGCACATTTCTTATGAGGGTGGGATTCTGGAAGATCCTTGGCGAGAGCCGGATGCGTCGATGTTCAAGATGACGGTGAATCCAGAGGATGCACCGGATCGGCCTGAGTACATGGAGATCCGTTTTGAAGCCGGGGATGCCGTCGCCGTCGACGGTCGAGAAATGAGTCCATTTGAATTGCTGACCCACCTGAATGAGCGTGCTGGGGCGCACGGGATCGGCCGGGTAGATATCGTCGAAAATCGTTTCGTCGGGATGAAGAGTCGGGGGGGTTATGAAACCCCTGGTGTCACGGTTCTTCTCGCCGCACATCGAGCGATTGAGTCCATCACCCTGGATCGGGAAGTCGCCCATTACAAAGACGAGCTTGTACCACGCTACGCAAAGTTGGTTTACAATGGTTTCTGGTATGCGCCCGAGCGTCAGCTCTTGCAGCAAACCATCGATCAAAGTCAGCGTGATGTCACAGGCACGGTGCGTGTGAAGATGTACAAAGGTTCAGCCATGGTGGTGGGCCGAAAAGCGAAGACAACGCTGTATGACCCTGAGGTGGCAAGCTTTGAAGCGGAAGAGGTCTACAACCAGGCGGATGCCGATGGTTTCATCAAGCTGAATGCCCTTCGTTTGCGTCGCTATGGGGACGTCCATGGCTATGACACCTAGGCCGTCCTAGCGACTCCAACGAATTCCGCTGATACCAACCTGTCCGCCGGCGCCTGGCAGTGCCGCAGCGTCGAGGATCACCTGTCCACTGACTGGGTCATGGCGATAACTGTCTGCGGAAGGTGTTTGCCGGTCGCCTTCGTCGCCTCGATTCACATGCAGACTCGCTGCGATGATGCCATTGCCCACGTCATAGTTGGGGACGGTATCTGCGGCTTGTGCAGCCATTCGGCGAATCAAGGCACTGTAATCGAGGTCATTGGAGCAAATACTCCCGACCGACCCTCCTGTTGCCAGAGCCACGGCACGCTGAGACCAGCCAAAGCTCTCACGGTCGGGACAACCGTCGATGGGGCTGGTCGTGATCGCAAACAAAGTACCGACTCGATCGAGCCCTTCGGGCAGCGGAACTCGATCGAGTTCGCCGTTCAATAGGGCGATCGTGCTCTCGACCGCATTGTCGATACAATCGTTGTCATCCACCAGCCCATCGCGATTCCCATCCCGGTTGTCGCAGCGAGCATCCCGAGCCGCTTGATCTTCACTGTCGGTCAGCAAGATGACCGCCACAGGGACACCAGGGCGAAGCGCGAAGGCGTTGTCATCGTGTCGGTCGTCAGCAGTGGCTCTCTCCAGTGCTCGACGGACCGCTCGAAGACCGTATTCACGGCCGCTACCGTCGATCCCTACGTTGCGTATGGTGTTCCGAATACTGTCGGTAGACCTTGTAAAGCCACCCACCAACTGGCCATCTCCGCCCGAGATGTTTGGATTCGCATCTGTTGTTGTGACGCCGACCCGCCAATTAAGACCGCTGCCGGAGAGCGTGTTGGTCAGGTCATCGGCTGCTTCCGCAAGCGCCTGTTGTTCCTCAACCATGCTGCCGGAGTTGTCGACCACGACGATGACATCGAGGGCACCCGGTCCCTGGCCATAGGTGAAATCACGGCACACCGAACTGAGAGTGGCACCGCTTGAACCGACATGACTGCCTCCGGCGATCGCTGATGCGATGGCTGCATGCAGGAGGCGCTCATTCTCTTCGCCCTGGTCCTTGGCAGCCATCATGATTTGAAAGTCCACGCTGCCTTCGCATCGATCCAAAGCACTGATTGCGAGTTCGATATTCTGGGTTTCGACACCGGCGGGACTTCCCTCACGAAGGGCAACTCCCGGGTTCGTACATTGTGGCTCAGCCTCTTCATCGTCGACCGCATCACAATCCTGGAGAACGGTGTTTAACACGTCGTTCAATCGATGGTTGAGGGATGAGGTATCCCCGTCCGGTGGGGTCGCTCTTAACTGAACAAAGGCCGCATTCCCTTCCGCCTTTTGATAGGCTCTGGGTCCAGGCCCCTCAAAACTCCAGCCATTGCCTTGGAGGCGTGCCACCAGATCCTCGAGATGAGCCGCTGCACGTCTCCACACGGGTTCTGCGTCCAGGAAGATGGGACGATGTCGACGGATAACGGCTCCGGCAAGATGGCCATTGTCGCTCGTGATGCGTGTTCCGACTGGGCGAAGCACCCTCGGGTTTCCGGGATCGGGTCGGGTGCAGTCGTCATCACCCAGAGCGTGAGCCGTCGCCATAACCGCTTCCGTGGCATTCTCACCAAAGCCTTGTGGAAGCGCCAATTGTCCGGGCAAACCACTCAACGAAACAACGGTCACAGGCTGAGGTGCTCGAGGGTAGCATGGGTTGAGATAGTCAGGCCCAGCACCGCCCTCGTTTGCAGGTTGTCCCGGATCTGCGCCGATTTCCACTTGATCGGTCACTCCATCATTATCGGAATCGGTGTCTTGGAAGTCGGGGATCCCATCCTGATCGGAGTCCCGGGCGAACTCGCCCGGTCCTCGCTCTTGTTCATCGGGGATCCCGTCGTTGTCGGCGTCGATGTCCCGATGATCTGGGGTCCCGTCGTTATCTTGGTCACCAGCCCCTTCCTCTTGGTCCGGAATTCCATCGCCGTCACTGTCCTCATCCAGGTAGTCGGGCGTTCCATCCTCATCGCTGTCTCGGATGGGTTCGCCCTCTCCGGGCTGACCGTATTCTTCTCGGTCTTCAATACCGTCGTTGTCCGAGTCATGATCGGCGAGGTCCGGGATGCCATCTCGGTCTGTATCCCGTGGTCCCTCGTCAAATCGGCTACGTCCCTCGCCTTGCTCCACGGCCACGGGCACTCCGTCGTTGTCGTCGAGCCAAAGGGGCACCGGTTCCGAGACTCGCCCTGCTCGGATGAGTGCGAGGAGGACCGGTTCCGGGACCTCTTGATCGATCCATTCGGATCGAAGCTGAACACGCACACGGGCTTCGGTTGGACCGGGCTCACCACCTTCTTCAAGGGGGGGGCGCTCCACCATCTCGCTGGCGAAAAGGTCATATCGCTCGGTCGTGGCATAGTGAGCGATGATCAGGTCGCCTTCGGTCAAGCCGCCGCCCCAGAGTTCCATGTGATCGACACCGGGTTCCCAACTAAATTCCCAACCCTCGGTCGGAAAGGTGGGCGAGGGACCCACCGTCGGTCCCATACTGATGGGCAAGGTGCTAAGCGGGCCGACGGTACGCAGGAGCAATCGGTCGTTACCCGTTGGGAGTTGAGCTAACTGCAGTCCACCACTGCCGTTGCCTGTAACCAACTCAGGCTGTCGCCAGCGCCGTTGGGCACCAAGCCCCAGACCTAATTGCAAGGTATGCTGGGGGTTTTGGAACGGGATCGCTTCAAAATCGAGGAGGAGAAGGGAGGTTTCACCGACGGGACCGATCCAGGCGCTACGGCCGAGGTTCAATGGTTCGGTATGGTTGCTGAACATGGACGTGACCGGCGGAGCATGAGTGACTGCGAGGGTTTCCCCAGCACGCCGTCTCCATGGGACGAGCCCAGGGGCACCGTTCAACAACAACTGGGCCGCAACAGCTCGTTGGGGGTCCATGGATGTGAGGGTCCAGGTCATGGTGGTTCCAGGCTCGCCCAGGCGGGCTCGGCCTGACAGTTGCCAATCTTGCGCGCACATGGTGAGCGCCACTCCGCTATCCTGCGCAACCTCCGGGACACAAAATTGTGCGGCTTCACTTCGAGCTTGTCCTCTTTGTGCCGTGAGCTCCACCAAATCACCGGGTTCACCTTCGGCTGAGATCAGAAAACTTCCTCGACTGTTCGCTTGACCGGTAAAGACACGACCATCTGGGTGACGCATGAGGACTGTGGCGCCTGGAACGGTCGCCATGGGTGCACCATAGACAATGTAGCCGCCGGTTCGTCGCCAGGTAGCGAGCAGTTGGGTAGGAGGGGTCGGGAGTGTCATGGTGGGTTCGTCTCCACCGGGAACGACCACAGTGGTGGGGAGCGAAGTGCAATCACAGCCCGGATGGTCAACGTAGACAAGGATCGAATCTCCACTTTCTGCGGCGACCCTCAGCCCAAATCCACCATCGGAGTCGACCAAGATATTACTGGTTCCACCGTTCCTTGCTTGGGCGCGAACCGTTGCTCCAACGGGCGCTGCACCCGGTGGCGAAAAGACATCCACTCGGCCTTGTTCATCCGGTGCACTGACACCGATTTGGTCCGTGCGGAGTCCCATCACTTCGGTGATGAGTTGTCGACTTTCATCGTCATTGGCGCCGACGATTTGGATAGCGTCGCCAGGCTTCACCTGGACAGGCCGAGAGCCGCTCCCTCCGTCCGGCCCGACGGTGAGCGCCCAACGACCCACCGAGCCACTGCCAAATCCGCCTAGACTGGAGCCTTTCGGCGTAAAATTTCGATCCAGATCTAGGTCGCCCACCTCAAGGGTATAGGTGGCGCCCGCAGGCAACGTTCCTGGAGCCAATGCCACCGAGCTTTGGTCGGATCCCGGTGCCGTTGAAAATACGAGCCCTCCTCGATCGGCACCCTCGACCTCGACCTCTGTGACGGTTGTGGGGACGAGATAAACGGTCGGTCGAACCGTTGGGGATGTGATTAGTAGTTCATCACCCCCTCGAACATCTGCCGCCAAAATAGCGAGGTCAAAACTGCCATCCTCCGCGGCGGTCGTCGCCCCCGCAGCGGCCAAATCGTCTTCTGAGGAGGAGCCACTCGGCGCGTGTTGAGTGCTCACCAATGCCCCTGCTTCTGTGCTTCCAGCGAGCCCGATGAGGCGAAGGCTTCCGTCTTCTCCGCGGCTGCTTCGGAGGAGATCGCCACGAATCGCTTCTGCTTCTTTCGGCGATTCCAGTCGAATCGGAGGTGATTCATAGACGGCCGATCCATCCTCTGATGTCTTGCTTTGAGTGAGCAAAATAGTTTCGCCGGCACCGACGATGAACTCGAGGTCAAAGGCGCCATGCTCATCAGCTGTGGTCCTAAAGGTCCGGCCTCGCCGAGGGACTCTGACCTCGATCTCTGCTCCTGGACGAGCAGAGCCCGGGCTTCCCGTTGCCCGACCCGTGCCGCCATCGGTGTAACTGCTTCGGGTCCGTCGACGGTCCAAAGGTGCCATGACATCATAGCGAGACTCGTTGTCACCGATGACCTCGATCACCATTCGATCGCCGTGTTTTCCAGGCATAGCGATGGGTCCAAAACGACCATCAGCTTCGGCCTGGGCACTACGCTGTGGAAAACCTTCTTTATCGAGATTTGTCACGAGGATGAAAGCGGATGAACGATCACTGATCGCAGGCCCCGAAAGATACACATGGTCGTCTTCCGGGTCCCGGTTCGTCGTCATGGAAAAACCATTTTTACCTGGGGGTTCGCTAACAAACAGGGGGCGTGGCGCAGAACTGACACCGTCGACCACCTGCTTCAGTTCGTAACCGTCCCCAGGACTTGGTGGTAACCCCGCTTCGGTGGGGATGACGAAACGTCCAGCGGCATCGGGGGCAGGGAGTTTTTGCCATGAGCCGTAGGGGTCACGGATCCAAAGATCATCCTGCGAACCATTCGTTGCGGTGCTCAGGGTTAAGACGGTTTGGTCCGCAGCATCTCGAGCCAGTTCGACTCGTCCTGTGGGAGGGCGGACCCCAGCCTTCACAGTAATCGCTTCTGAGGTTTGCCCATCGATGCTTTGAGTCAGTGTCAGATCTTCGGCGTTTGACGCCAGGACATAGGTTTCAAAGCTTCCATCCAGGTCCACGCTGGTCGTGGACCCTTCACCGTTTTCAGGCAGGACACTTACCTCGGCGAGTGGAATTCCAGAGCCAGGCTCTCCCTTCACTTGAACCAAGTGATCAGGTGATGGAGCCGATACGTTGAGCAATCCGGGAAGGAGGCTTGCTGGTTTTGGCAGTTCGGCGGTTTCGGAGTGGGGTAAGCCTGACCCGCAGCCAACGAGAAGGAGGAATGCCGCAACTGCATTCCAAGCTTTTCGGCGTCCACGAAGGAGAAAGAGGGCGAGCAAAATAAACAGGCCAGAACCCGCCGATCCAGAGGCATCGAAACAGCCCTGACTGGGGACGCTCCCTGTGTCCATTGCCTCCGGTAAAACTTGGACATCTCGACTCACGGCATGGGTGCCGTCGCTGACCCGCAGTACAATCTTGTAACGCTTGTTTTTTTCGAATCGGAAGCGGGCTCTTCCCTCTGCTGTTGAATCCTCAAGGGTTGCACCGGGTTCGGGGTACCATTCGAACAGCAACGGCGCCCCTTCCGGATCCATACTTTCAGATGCATCAAGCATGACCTGCAAAGCGTCCATGGTGACTTCTGCGGGCAGGACGATACGGGGGGGGCGATCATTCTCTTGTTTGACCAAGATGGTTTGAGCTCGGACAGGTCGCTCCGCGCCCCGAAGCCCCAGGACCAGGACGGTTCGATCGGCGAGCATCGAGGGGACGCTCCAAACCAGTGTGGACCCCTGGGGGTCGACTGCGAGACCAGGGGGACCCATCAGCACGACCAGGCTTAAATCTTGCCCGCCACCAAAGTCGACAGGATGACGGAACAGGGTATTGGGTGAAACGACCAATTCCTCGGGGAGCGTGATGTAGGGCTCTCGATCAGCAGCGATGAAGAGGAGGGTCACTTCCATTTGATCCAAGCCTTCGGGAACGCTGCTGTCGCGAACCCAGATGGTCGCTACAGCCTGACTGTCTGCTCGGCTCGAGGGGACCAAACCCTGCAGAAGTCCCTGGGGATCCATAGCCAGGCCCTCGGGAAGATTCCGGGCACCAAAGGTCAGGGCATCGCCATCCGGATCGTCGGCGATGAACTGATGGTTAAATGCTTGCCCAACGGTGACGCGCAGTTGACGGACAGGTTCGAGAACAGGCCGCCCGTTGGCCGGACCGACTGCGATGAGGAAAGGAGCGTTTGATTCTGCGACGGGGTCCCCATCATCTGTGGCGACGACCTCCATGTCGATTCGACCCATCCACCCTCGAGGCGCAGCCCATTGGAAAAATTCACCGTCAAATTGTGCGCCTTGAGGCATGTTCTCGACGCGTAGATCGACACCGTCTCCATCGGGATCCTCAGCCCAAATTCGTCGTCGAATTTGTTGTCCAAAGTTGAGTGACGCTTGTGTTGTTCCATGAATCACCGGTGGCCGATTCGTTTCCGCAATCGGGAGTCGGATTAAGAGTTCACTTCGCCCTAGACCGTCGCTCGCCTCCACCAGCAGCCGCGCTTCATGATCATCGCCAAAGGGAACTTGCCATCGGAAGCGACCGACTCCATTGCCGAGATCATCGAAGCGACCTCCGATGGGTACGGAAGCCTCAAGAGTGATCGGGTCGCCATCCAAATCGACAGCCTGAATGCGCAACTCGAAATCGGAACCTTCCGGAATGGCTCCAACCGGATCCACCGGGCGAAACGAGGGAGGCTGATTTCCACTCATCCAGAAGTGTATCGTGCGAAGTTCACCGGATCCCAAATCCAGCCCCACACCGTCGGGGTCACCATAACCGGGAACATTGGCTGTCAGTTGGTAGGATCCAGGCCGGATCAGCGGTAAGACATAGTTGCCCCGTCGACCGACCTGCCCCTTTTGGATGAGTCCCCCTCGGGGGGTTCGCAGTTCCACGATAGAGCCAGGAATACCTCGGTCGGTGTCTCGATCTCGAACCATACCCCGTACCTCGGCAGGTGCTTCGCTAAGGACGCCCACCAGGACCGAGTCTGTCGACTGGTCTTCGCCACGGCGAGCGGAATAAGAGAGTAGGTAGACGCCATCGTCGAGACGATTGCCCTGATCATCGTGACCATTCCACGACCTGTTGTGGATGCCGGGCAGGGTGGCTTCGTTGTTGAAGAGAGATCGAACCATGCTGTCGCCGCTGCAGCGACTGATTTCCTCGCCTTCGGAGGGTTCGCACACGGAGCCCTCAGTGACGCAGACCGTGGCTGCATTTTCCTCGGTGCAAGGACGCCCAGCTTGTCGTGGTACCCCTGTGTCGTCGTCTTTGGTGGCGTGAATCCCAATGACCACATGGGCTGGATCCATGCCGACAACTTCAAATTCTACGCTTGCTTCGGTTTCTCCCGGATTGAAGGGATTAGGTGAGACCCCGCTTAACAGTCCGACGTAGTCACCCACCAAGATGACACTTTCACGGCTGTCCTCGTAGCCTTGGGCATCGCGACCTTCGACACGGATGTAGTGGAGTCCATCGCGTACCCCTTGAAGGTCCCAGACATATTCGATGGCGGCGTCTTGGCTCGAAGCCACTTGAACATTGTCGACGTAGAGGGTGAGTTCATAATCTCGTCCCTCTTCGCTGATGCCATCTGTGCTAATGGTAACCCTTCCATCTGCTTGGGTGAATTGCGCTCCATTCTCGGGATCCAAATGACTGATATAAAAGACAGGAATCCGGGAGAGGTAGATGACCGGATTGGTGCTGACGGATTCGTCCGCACTGAAGAAGTCTGGCCGGGGCCACCAGCCACTTCCGCCATTTTGATCAAGCAGCCAGCGGACGGAGTTTCTGATGGCTGGATGACCGAACGGCAAGCCGGCGTCGAGCAGCGCAATGCCCACCGTACCCGTCGTCCAGGCATCGCAGCTTGCACCGGGGTTTTTACCCCAACACGTTTCATTGATCATCCGGTTGATCAGCCAATCTCGACGCTCGGCGACGATGGGATCTCGAGCCGTTCGACCGGCAGCCGCCATTCCGGTCAGGGAGTAGGCAGTTTCGATGAGCCCACCGTCCCCGGTTCGATCCACGGGTTGGTAGTTGGCAAACCATTCGCCGGCTCGCGCCAGCGCAGGTAAGTATCGGTTTTCACCCGTTGCCTCGAACTGCCAACGCCATGCCATCAGTCCGCCCATGGTGGGTAGGGTTCGGGTTGGGAGGCTGATGACGCCGCTTGTGTGATCATTTTCGGGAAGCCCTCCGTCCCCGTTCTGAATGCTCAGAAGATAGTCGGACACCCGTTGGAAATTACTCTCTCTGAAGTCCAAGCTACTGTTTTCTGTGTAGTAGGACAGTGCGAGTCCGACCCAAGCACTGACCTCGATGGGGTAGCTGGAGCCGCCGTGATAGACCGCTCCATCACCCTGCTGTTGTGACCAGGCATAACCGAGCAGTCGATTCGCTTGACCTTCGTTGACCGTAAAGCCGCTGGTTTCTGCAGCGCCGACAGCAGCGATCACCTGTCCGGAGACATGGCATGAAATACAATCCATCCGTTGAGAACCCGTGAGCGCCGTGTTCAGCGCCCTTTGGGTGACTGTATTCCGGGTTTCGCCGGGACTCGACTGCGCTGGAGAAGAGATCAGAAATAAGGTGGTGAGCAAAAGAAAATGATTACGCATAATCCGCCTTTAGAGCACGTGGCTCACCATCATAGAGTATTCTTGTCTTCTCATGAAGAGGCCCCGTGGACGGCGGCATCCCTAGGGAGTATGGGCTTGGAGGGAAACGCTGATATAGGGGTGTCATCAATGCAGTTGCGTCGCTGGTTTTTGTGGTCTTCCGTGAGCATTTTGATGGCTTGTGGCGGGAAGGAGAAAGAGACTGACACTCCGGTTGCCAGTTCGGATGCTGGAGCCGTTGTGGCTGTCCCCGATGCGGTGGATGTTCCGGAAGCACCCAAGCCTCTCGAGGGGGCGCTAGCGAAGGTGAGCACGCCCACCAAACCGAGCACACCAGAATTCTCCGAAATTGACCCTGTTCTTGCGGGAGTTGGACGGGAGGGTGCCGTCCCAAATGCGCTTGAAATTCGTTTCGCCTTCCCTGTCTTACGCCGTCACAAGAGCGACCATTCGATCGATATTTCCCCTGCGCTGGAGGGGAAGTGGCTTCAGCGTGACGATCAAGTCCTTCAGTTTCGTGGCAAAGCCCTCATGCCCTCGACGACTTACACGGTGACCATTAATACGCTCCAGACCCGCTTTGGACAGATAAAAGGTCCTCTTGAATTGGCGCTGACGACACCGGCTTTTGGGCTCCGAGAGATCGGTTTACTTGAGGCTCCTGTCACCCCCCGCAACCGAGTTCCTACGATTCGGATCGCCTTTGATTTCACGGGGACGCCGGCACCTCAAATTGCGGAGGGTGCTCGCCTTATGGTCGATGGTCAGGATCTGACCGGACTGAAGCTTTACACGTCACTAGACCGTGGCAAGCATCGATTGATCGCTAGCCCGTCCCATCGCGCTTTCCTTCCGGGAGCCACGGTGCGGGTTTTCCTTCCGGCCGGACATCCTTCCGCTCAAGATCAGGAGATGAAAGCTGCATCCGGTGAGGCGATTTTCCGAATTCCTGACCAAGGTCCTCAACTTAATATTTTGAAAGCGGGTTTGGTTTCTTCTGGCGATGGTTATGCCATCGATGTGGTTTGTCATGATGAAACCTTTCGTGAACGCAGTGGGTTCTGGCATCAAGAGTTACAGGATTATTTTCGTGTCTCACCGCGGTGTGAGTTGAGTGAGGAGAGCATTTCAAGCCATCTGCAGGTGCGACCGAAGATGAAAATCGAGGTTTCTTCTGCCCGTGGTGGTTTTCGGATCACGGGTGACTTTAAGCGTGGTCCTGTGTCCTTTCGACTTCTTGCCGGCGCAAAGTCGGCTGATGGTGCGACGCTGCGCAAAACCAAATCCTGGCACTGGCAAGCCCCATCGAAACGACCCATGGTTCGAATGTTGAGCCAAGGTCGCTATTTGAGCAATCGTGGGCAATCAAAACTGCCGATTCAACATGTGAATGCTGGCATCGGTCAGCTGGATGTGCATCGAGTCCGGTTGGAAAACCTGATGTTTTGGTTGAGCCAGGAGGGTGAGGAAATCACCTCCAGAACAGCGGATCTGGTCAGTCGCCATGAAGTGGATATGCGTGCTGAAACGGACGCCCTTCGAACGCAGTGGCTTGATTTGAAACCTGTGCTTCCCGAAGGCGAATCCGGCCTCTTGGGTCTGACATTGTCGAGCCGCTCTGGCGCCGCTGCCAGATCCCGTCTGTTGCTCACCGATCTGAACTTGATCGCTAAACGCTCCGAGGTTGACCAGAGTCTCCATGCCTGGGTGGTCGACATGGTGACCAATCAACCCATCGTCGGAGCCATGGTCGAACAAAGAGTACCCAGCGGACGAGTCCTGAACAAGTGTACCACGGGAGCCGATGGCGGCTGTAAACTCCCCGCTCTGGACAAGGAGCGTTTGGACAAGACAGCACCGATCGCTCTGGTCGCCAGCAAAGGCTCCAGATTGACCTATCTGGCGTTCAAGGAATTGCGCCTTTCCAACAGTCGGCATGACATCTCTGGTTTGCCGTATAAGGATAAACAAAAATACCGAGCTGTAATCTATTCGGATCGGGGTGTGTATCGTCCGGGGGATACGGTTCGGCTCGCGGCCGTTCTGCGCACTCCAGAGCACAAAGCACCGCCTGCTGACATGCCTGCTGAACTTCAACTGCGTGATGCTCGAAACCGATTGGTGCGAAAGATCGATGTGCGCACCAATGAAGTGGGTCAGATAGAGGTGAATTTTCCACTCGGCGATTTCGCCGATACGGGCACCTACAACGCTCGACTTGTCGTGGGCGATGTTCTGATTGCCTCCTATGTTTTCAAGGTCGAGGAATTCGTCCCAGAACGAATGAAGGTGACCGCTGAAATGGCGAAAAAGTCCTTTGGTCCACAGGATGCCGTGACGGCCGAAGTCCAGGCTCGCTATCTCTTTGGTGGGAGCGCCAAGGGAAGCCCCATCGATGGTGAATGGAGTCTTTCTCCAAGCGCATTCAAGCCGAAGGAGAATGCTGATTATCGCTTCGGACCGCAGTTGTCCGATGAAGACAAGCAGTCAGGACGATTGGTGGGCCGTGTCCAGAGCAAAGTGGGCGACGGCCGGCTGAAAGCACCCAGCGATCTCGGTGTGAAGGGCCCCAGTGATCTGTTGCTGAAGGTGGCAGTGTTGGAGGCGGGCAGTGGGCGAAAGACAAAAGGGAGTGCAAAAGCCCTCATTCATCCAGCCGATCATTATGTGGGCCTAAAAGGAGACCGAAAGAAACTCATCGCTGGCGAACCCAGCACCATCAAGGGCATCTTGGTCGACTTTCAAGGCAAGATCTTGGCGGATCGAAACGGCTCGGTTGACGTGGAGTTGCTTCGAATCGACGAACGCTATGGTTGGGTGTGGGACCCCGTCGCTCGTCGCGGTCGCAGCCGACATTACCGGAAGGAGATTTCCGAGCAGAAACAGACGGTTTCAGTGAATAAGGGGCGCTTCGAGGTCACTGTGCAGGCAGGTACTGACGGCGGGCAGTTCTTTGTGCGCGCTCATTCGGGCGACGCCCGTACCGACCTCTCGCTTTCGGGTAAGGGGCGATATCGCTGGTGGTGGTCTGGCCGAGAGGACCACTCGAAGACACCTCGTCCCCAAGACGCCTTGGCATTGCCCATGAACCTTCCCGAAGCGGTTGAGGTGGGTAAAAAGGCAGAAGCCGTCCTGAATTTGCCGGTGAAGGGTCGCATGTTGATGACCCTCGAAACCGACGAATTGGTTCACAGTGAGTGGGTTGACGCGGAAGCCGGTGAGTTTCGCTGGGATTTCACGGTTCCCGCCTTTATCCCCAACGTTTATGTCAGCGCCTTTTTGATTCGTAGCCCAGAGGTTGAAGGCGGCGCTTTCCTGCCCGCTCGTGCCTATGGAGTGGCTTCTGTCCGGGTGAAGCCTTTGGACTACCTTGAAACAGTGACCGTCTCGGTTCCGGAATCGGTCCGTAGTCAAAGTGAGTTAAAGGTAAACCTTTCCATGGGGCGAAGGCTAGCGAAGCGCTTTGTGACCGTTGCCGTGGTGGATGAGGGTATTTTACAGCTCACGCGATTCAAAACCCCAGATCCAATGCCTCGACTTTTCCCTCGCCGCCGTTTGCAAATGCAGACCTTTGAGACCGTTGGTTGGAATGTGTCGATTCCCGCTTCGGAAGAGGGTGCTCAAGACGGCGGCGGTTCCGGTGGTGCGCGCCCTGGCGGTCGAGTTCAGCCTGTCAAGCCGGTTGCTTTATGGAGTGGGCTTGTTGAAGTTCCCGAGGACGGCAACTTGACCTTGCCATTTAAGTTGCCTCCTTACCGTGGTGAGTTACGCGTGATGGTTATGGCTGCTGGTGAATCCACGGTCGGCCATGCCGAGGCTCGTGTGACAGTCGCAGACCCTCTGGTTGTACAGGCGACCTTGCCTCGCTTCTTGAGCCAAGGCGACCGGCTTCGAGTGCCCGTTTTTGTGAGCAATCTTTCCGGGCAAAAGCAGCGGGTCAATGTTCAGATTCAGGCGACGAACCTTGCAGAGGCGGGACTGGAGCCCTTCGTCGGGGGGAGTTCGAAGGTTCTCGAAGTGATCGGTGAGGCGAAGAAGCAAGTGGCGCTCGAAGACAAAGGCTCCGCAGTGTTGGAGTTCCAGTTACGAGGGCTCGCAGCGGTGGGCGCAGGACAGGTGACCGTGACCGCAAAAGCGGGTGCTCACGTCAGCGAAGAGAAAGCGCAATTTCCCTTTCTCCCGGCTGCTCCACGGAGTCGACGGAGCGTGGTGGTTGAATTGGAAGGGGGCGAGACCGATCTGAAGCCCTACCTCGAAGGCTGGCTGCCCACCACAGAGCGCAGTCGCTTCATGATCAGCAACACCCCCTACGCATCGAGCTTTGACCATTTACGCTATTTGGTTCGATATCCCTACGGCTGCATCGAGCAGACGAGTTCTTCCACTCGACCCCTGCTCTTTGTCAGCAGCCTACTTCAAGCCGTCGACCCCGAAAGTGCAGCCAAGCATGACCTCGAGGCGATGGTGCAGTCGGGGATCGACCGTCTCTTCTCCATGCAGACGGGTCATGGAGGCTTCGCCTATTGGCCCGGTGGGTCATCGCCGGTCGTCTGGGGAACTGCTTATGCAACCCATGTCTTACTCGATGCAAAGAAAGCCGGTTATCCCGTCGATCCACAACGGCTCGAGCACGCTCTTGATTGGCTTGCGCAAAACAGCGGGACGCAGAATGGTCGTTACTATTGGCAATGGGGCCAAGCGGCTTACACTCACTATGTTTTGGCCCTCGGAGGACGTGGGAACAAAGCCGCCATCAAGCAGGCTCTCACCGGGATGGAACTCGCTCGGTTTACCCGTCGTCCCCAGGGCTGGGATGCGGAGACCCGGTATCTACTGCAAGCGGCACTCTATCTGGCGGGAGACCGAAGTTATGAAAAGCAACTTCGGCAGCCGGAGATCGAAGCCATTACCAACGAGCGAGCCAATGACTGGACCTTCTATTCTGATTTGCGCCGCTGGGGGATCATCCTCGACACCCATGCACAGCTCTTTGGCATTCACGGCAGCGGTGAGGCGATTGCCGATCATGTGGCGCGCGCACTCTCGGGATACAATTCTCGGCGCTTTAGTACCCAGGAACTCGCTTGGGCGGTCGCTGGCTTAGGGCGTCGACTCCAGCCGCCCGCAAAGCGGCCCAAATCCATGGTTCTTACGGCGTCTGGCAGCAACGTGCGACCCGTTGGCAAAAAACAGGGGGATAAAGGCTTACCTTCCTGGTCTCTCTATCGGGCGAGTGAGTATGGTGAGTTAACCTTGAAAGTGACCGGGAAGACGGAGGGGAAACTCTACCTTGTGATCTCCAGCGAGGGGATCGCCCGGGATGCGGTTTATGAATACGGTGGTAATGCCTTGGTGGTGACTCGAAACTATCGCCGTCGGAGCGATGGTAAGATCATGGATTTGTCCAAAGAGCGCCTCAAGTTAGGTGAGGTGGTGGATGTAGAGTTGACTCTGAGCAACAGCAGTTCGGCGGCGATCCAGAACATCGCCTTGGTCGACCGGTTCCCTGCGGGCCTTGAGATGGAGACGCCTCGATTGGGTCACTCGACAGGTCAGCCTCGAAAGTGGCTCAATCGCCGTTTGGAAATGCGTCCTGAGCATGTGAACAATCGGGATGATCGTGTGGAGCTTTTCCTGGCTTTAGGAGGCAGAAGAGCGGTGAAAGCCGGCTACAGCTTGCGGGCGACGACCTCTGGGGAATTCCGTTTGCCACCCACCGAAGCGGAAGCGATGTACGACCCAAGGCTTTGGGCTCGAGCGGAGGGGGGCTCGATCGTTGTTCTGGCGCCAGGTCAAGAGAACACGGACTGACTTCGACCCCGGCCGACACGAACGATGACCTGGAAACTACGAGGTCTCGTTGCTCTTTTGGGACTCTTCGGACTCACTGAGATCCTCATCTGGAGTGTGCCGCTTCCCCCCCGTTTGGGGGTGAGCGATTCGCCCGTCGCCTTCTTCCGAGATGGTCGAATGGCCCATGTGTTGCTTGCCCCCGACGATCGTTGGCGGATCCGCCGCACATTGGATGAAGTGGACCCGAATTACCTGAAGGCGCTGCTGCGTTTTGAGGACAAGCGATTTTATCACCACCTCGGTGTCGACCCGATCGCTATTGTTCGTGCGTTTCTTAGCAACCTGCGTGCCGGTCGAGTTGTCAGTGGTGGTAGCACAATTACCATGCAGTTGGTCCGCATGGTCGAGCCCAGAAACCGTCGAATTAGTTCTAAAATAATCGAGAGTTTACGTGCTTATCAAGTCGAGAGGCATTACAGTAAAGACCAGATCCTAGAAGCCTACTTACGTTTTCTGCCCTTTGGCGGAAACCTCGAGGGAATCGAGGCCGCGAGTCGAGGTCTCTTTGGGCACGGTGCCGATGCTCTGTCTGCCGATGAAATCGCCCTTCTCTTGGCGATTCCTCAACGGCCCACAAGATTGCGGCCAAGACCGGGTCGGGACAAAATTCTTCGCACAGCTCGCAGCCGTGTTTTGGATCGGTTAAACGCGCTGGGCGTTTGGGATGATCAAGCGGTGAAGACGGCCAATTCGATGCCGATTCCCGACCGACTTCGCCCACTACCAAGGGAACTGCCCCATACAGTTCGGTGGTTACAGGCTCAGAAACCCGAGTTGGAGCAGTGGCGAACCACTCTTGATCGTGCCGTACAGCGCGCAGCTCGAGCTCAGTTGGAACGCCGGCACGAGGTTCTTTCTCACCAAGGAATCCACAATGGAGCGGTCGTGGTTTTAGATCGCTCCAGCGGCGAAATCCGTGCGTTGGTCGGTAATATGGATTTCTGGGATCGAAAGCACGGTGGACAGATCATTGCCTACGACCAGCCCCGTTCCGTAGGATCCACGTTAAAACCTTTTCTCTACGCTAAGGGTATTCAGAACGGACTTATTCTTCCTGAAACGC
>NZRT01000057.1 GCA_002696345.1 Myxococcales bacterium | reverse complement strand
GCTGTTCACCCGACCATCGTTGTTGTCGCAGTCGGGTCCAGCGGCGCAGCCAGGGCCGTATCCATCCCGGTCATGATCGATGCACTGCTCGTCACCTCCGGGGGTGACCGGACCGGCAGGAGTTTCTGGATTCGAGCATGCGCTCAGCCAGAACATACTAGCGAGGGCAAGGGCAGAAGGTAGGGTCAAGGAACGCAGCACGGCAAAGGCCTCCGACAAAAACAGCACTAGGCTTCACCGAAGCTTATCAGGCCGCCCCGTAGGGGCGCAATCTCTTGCGCAAAATAAATGCGAACGTCGCTCTCACTCAATGCCAAATCTCGGCGAGTTTATTCCTCGATTTGACACTGGAACCGAACGTCATAGCCCCGAAGAACCGGCGTGGCTTCTCGGTCTGTACTGACGAGGAAAATCTCAAGTTGTAGGTAACGGCCTGGAGGTAGCTCGCCGAGATCTGCAGGAAGATCATTTTGTCCATCGGCACTTTGGACCCAGGGACCATGAACTCGAAGACCAGGATCGCCCAGTTCTGCTAAGTCATCGGCCACACGCGCTCTAAACTCGACGCGGGTGTCCTCGGGTAGTGTGACCGTTGCATCCAGCGTTAACCAGTCGGTATCCAGCTTTTCGCAGCCCTCGATCACGGTTTTGTAACCGCCCCGTGGCGCGGTGAAGTTTCGCAGCCCAAACCCTGTGAAATCTGAGTAGGTGTATGGGCCCCCACCAACGTTTACCCGCCGTACATCGTCTGGATTGTTTGGGTCGATGCGAGCGGTAAATCCGTTACCGCTCACCCCCCAGGCAAATCCATTGAAGTCCACTCCAGCGCCGCTGACCGACGAGCCCCCAATGGGGTAATTGCCGATGGCTTGCATGGTATTGACCTGCCAGGCTGAGACACTGCCGTAGTTGTTGGCCACCCAAATCCTTCCTTGTGCGTCCGCTCCCATGCCCCGCATGTAACAAGGCTGAGCAATACACGGTGTATTCCGCCATTCTCCACCACCCGCCAAGGGATCCTGAATCGGGTTTCCTTGGTTGTCCCGGTAGGGGTTGTAGCGGTTCATGCCGTTGCCTTGAGCGCCCACCCAAAGTCGGTTCTCCCCATCGATCGAGAATCCATAGGATGAAGCTGGCGGGCCGCCGTTGGGACTGAAGACACCACTGGCTCGCCCTGTTCGAGAGTCGAATCCGACGATCGTACCCCGGCTGAGCGTGCCGCTCCATACATAGCCGTTGGAGTCGACCACGGCGCCATAGGGGCTATGACCCACAGCAATGGGATTCTCGAGCCCATCCCGTTCGAGTAATTCGCCATCCGTGCCTTGATAGCCGTAAAACTGCCTCGACTGATAAAGTCCGACCCAGACATTTCCATAGGGGCTTGCTGCATCGCCGGCATCGATAGCGAGGGCTCGTGCCATACCATTGTTGCCACCAACCGGTTTGGTGAAGGCAAAACATTCGTCGTTGTTTCCTGGAAACTCTTGGGGATTGTCTCGATCGATGATGTTATTGTCGTTGATGTCTTGGGATGTTGTGATCTCTCCATCGTCGTTGGCATCGACGCAATCAGCGTTGTAAATTTTGGTAAAGCTACCCTGACGTCCAAAGGCCCTGTTCGCCACAAACATATCACCGTTGAGATCGATCCCCGTCCGACTTGGGCTATTTTGTTGTCCCGGCGTTAGGTTGTGGGGATTTGGGGCAACGGAGTGAAAGCGGCCGACTTCCCGCAACTCGCTCGTATCGACCTTGGAAACGGTGCCTTCGCCTGCATTCGCCACCCAAAGATACTCGAAGCGGACCTGTTCTCGATTGAGCACGAGGTTGCCGTCTTCATCCAAGCCCACGCCGCTTCCATTGCCTTCGTTGGGTTCTTCGAATGCCTCGCCATTTTCAGGTCCGGCGCCTCCGGCGTAGCAGTGGGGGTTGCAGTTACCGCAAGCCGACTGAACCCCTTCATCCACCCGACCATCACAGTTGTCATCGAGTTCATTGCAGCGCTCATTGGCTTGGGGAAGTTGCTGTCCTTCACAACGTCCCCAGACCCCTCGACCGCCGATGTCGAGGCAACTCATGGAGCCAGAAGTGCAGATCCCAACATTGAGGGCTTCCGGCGGGCCATCCCAGCAAGAGACGGGGGGGGCGCCCAGGTTACATGGGCAGTTGGTGGCGATCTCGCCGGGGTTGCAGTTTTGCACGCTGCCGCAGTCGTCGTGCTTGGCGGGGTCGGCGTCATCGCAGTCCGGGCCCGCTTGGCAGTTCTCACCAAAACCATCGCCATCACCGTCAACGCACTCGCTGCCGGAGCAGTCGCTATTGACCCGACCATCGTTGTTGTCGCAGTCGGGTCCAGCGGCGCAGCCAGGGCCGTATCCATCCCGGTCATGATCGATGCACTGCTCGTCACCTCCGGGGGTTGGATTTCCAGTCCCAGGGATGGATTCGGATTGAGGACAAGCGAGCAAGAACAAGCAAGGGAGCGCGAGAAGGTAGCGAGTCATGGGGACTCCATCGAATNGACGTGTAGCGCCNTGACTATACGCCGGACTCGTGCCNTCCCGCAATCTCGCGCGAGAAAAAAGAAANAGGGANGGNCCTGCCCTCCCTCTCTCTTCGTCGGTTAAAGTTCGANCTAGAACTTGCCCATCAACTGGAAGGCCACGACGAGGCAGTAAATGACCAGCGACTCGATCAGGGCGAGACCCAGGATGAAGGGCACAAAGATGTTTGCATTGGGGTTGCGACCCATCGACTCGTAGGCACGGCCGGCTGCGTTGCCCTGGCCAAGAGCNCCACCGAAGGCACCGAGACCCATAGCGAGACCTGCGCTGAGAGCGACCCAACCTGCCGCATCGCCGGTCACTTTTGCGCCTTCAGCGGCAAATGCCACGCCACTTACGAGCAGCGCGGTGACAAAGAAGATAAGCTTCTGAAACATGATCGATCCTTTCCGGAATCGTTAAAGTGTCGTCGGGCCNCCAATCTCTCTCTCTACACCTGTCCGACGATATAAAATGATAAGGNTTCGTTAGTGGGCTTCTGCTTCGTCTCCGTGGTCATCGTGAGCCACCGCAAGGCTGATGTAGACGCAGGAGAGAACGCAGAAGACAAAGGCTTGNATGACACAGACCAAGGTCCCCATGACGAGAAAGGGCATGGGGAGGAACAAGGGCAACATGCCNGAGAAGATNACCAGAACCGCATGATCGCCGACCATGTTGCCACGCAGTCGCAGTGCAAGGGAAAGNGGGCGGGCAAGGTGACTCACCAATTCAATGGGGAANAGAAGGGGNGCGAGAACCCAGCCCCAGGTCTCACCGACAGGGTTCGCCATGTGGGTGATNTGGTGCATGCCGTTCTTTCGNAGGCCGTGATAGTTGTAATANAGGAAAACGATCACGCCACAGACCATNGTCGTGTCGAGATTATCNGTGGGTGGNACAAAGCCCGGAACCAAGCCGATTAGATTCGANAATANAATGAANANNCCGAGGGTNGCNATCAGGGGGAAGTACCGCTTCCATTCATCGCCAATAATGTCCCNNCANAGACCCGCAGCCACGCCCAAAAGNGTGTCGAACACAGCACTCAGACCGAACNGGNTCGCAGGAACGGGACCANTCTTAAAGGTGCGCCGAGTGGCAAATGCGCCCAAGGCGAGGAAGAGAATNACGAAAATCGCACCGTAAATATGCTGNGCGATCATTTCGGGATAGTCGGGGGTGCCCCAAATCTGACCATTCAGGAAGTAATCCCGNAAATCAGTGTAGCCAGGGACGTAAGAAAACCAAGATACGCTGTGGGAGTCCAAGATNTGCCTCCTAGGACGAACCGTGTCGGTGCTGCTGCCAGACGCTAACGCCTGCTACCGCCAAGACCGCAGGAAGGATTCCAACGTAAGCGATGGCGACGCCTGCACCCAGTGCGGGGCGCAGATACATGAGGAAGCCGAGGGCTGCAATGACCGTCATGAACTTGAAGGAAAGCTTAGCNCTCAGCAGCGTCAGGGTTGCCTGGTCGGCAGATGGNGAATCTTGGAGAAAACGCAAGACNGGGTACAAGCTGAGCAGATTNATCCCCCCTGCGAGCCAGAGGCCGGCCAGGTGCTCTTTTTTANCGAGAAAAACCAGTCCTAAGCTAGCGATCACCATCCATGCAAAGTGACCGCCNATAAAAGTGCGCATCGATACAAGTGGATTGGGTGAGACGCTCGGTTTATTGGTCATTATTGTCCCGAGCGGATTCGCCCTTCTGTTGCAAAACTCGCTGGTAGTCTCGAGTGACACGGATCAGCGCTTTGACCGCCGCACCGATGCCCGCAAANAGGCCAATATTTTCGCCATAAGGAGCGCAATCGAATTTATTGTCGATGTATTGGCCGAGGAGAAGTCCGATGAGCACGGCTAAGCCCATCTCGATGCCCACTGCACCATACTTGCCCAGTTGTCGCATCTGTTCTTTATCGCCTGCGCCGAGCATGGTGAGAATCCTCGCCAGAATCTGGGGGCTCTGGCATACTGAGGACAGGCCATGAGGCAAGGGNAAANCNACACGTGNNGAAACGGATCTCTCTAGCNTGTCTTGGTCTGTGTTTCCTNCTTGTCCAGTCNGCCTGCGCATCGGAATGCGAAAATCANGGCCAGTGTCCCCTCGGCACTCTGTGTGTTGGAGGNCAATGNACGGGCGGNGATCGGCCNTGTGANATGCANCAAGATTGCCGCGCTGGCGAAGCCTGNCGNGGTGGTGTTTGTGTNGAAGATGATATCGAGTGCACCACNCACACCGAGTGTTCTGAACAGCGTGTGTGTCGAAACTCGGTTTGTCAGGCGCCCGCCGTCGGAGATCCGTGNGGTGCCCATCCTGACTGNGGCNCGTCTCTCTATTGTCGTGTGGCNTCCGGACAGTGTGCAGCCCTCGAAATGGGTCGTTGTTGGTCGGACGCAAGTTGTGCNGCGGGGGTNCGTTGCGAAGGCATCGATCCGCTGAGCNGTCTCGGTGATTGNGATTCAGTTGGTGACTGCGGCGGTGAACGTTGTGCGGGGCAAANGCCTCACTGTGCANGCGAGCGCTGTGTCGAGTGCTTGACCCCTGACCANTGTGATTCCGGNGAAGAGTGTCGAGACGGACTTTGCCGTGATGCAGGGGGGGGGTGCTCGTCGGATCGGGATTGTCCTGNGGCGACGCCTCGCTGCGATGGTCAGAGTGGGCAATGCTACGAATGTTTTCTNGATGCCGATTGTCAAGNNGGTGAGCGCTGTCGGAACAACCGTTGTGAGTCGNANGATCGTTTGTGCGGGGGTCAAGAGTGCCCGGNAACNCGACCCATCTGTCTTGACGATCGCTGTGAGCAGTGTGGAGANGANGATCATTGTGGGGCAGGTCANTCATGCGTCGAATTGCGCTGTGTTGATACCGGGGNTGGGGACGATTTACTCTACGGCGAGACATGCNCNGAGCGGGCGGCTTGTCGCTCGGATTTTTGCGGNTTTGTNGGCGATCCGCCACAGCGTTATTGCACCCTCGCCTGCGGCAGTTCTTCAGACTGCCCTCAAGCATCGACCTGCATCACATTAGCCCAGCACGGTGTGACCTATTGCGTTCCCGGTGTTCGGGTCCAAGCTCGCTTTGACCGTACTCAAAATAGTGCCTGTCAGACTTTCGCAGATTGTCGCAGTGGTGTCTGTGCAAACACACCCAACGGAGCCTTTTGCCAGCAGGATTGCAGCAATGATTCCCATTGTGGTGGAGCGGAAGCCTGCATGGGCACGCTGCTGGATGAACAGCAACAGTTAGCTGTCCGAGTATGTGGTGGTTTGGGCGGGACAGTGCCCAATGGGACGATTTGTGACCCCAATGGGAACAACAACTGCCGGGCCGGATTATGCGACAACACCACCAACCGGTGCCAGCCATTGTGTTGCAAGAGCGGTGACTGCCCACAAGGCCTCCGTTGCAATCCAACGAGGGTCGTCGGCAATCAGATTTGGGGCCTTTGCGGTGCAGCCGACATACAGCTTGGACCGGCTGGTATTGGAGATGCCTGTGGCGCCGACTCTGAATGCCGCAGTGGTTGGTGTTTGGGCGGCGTATGTAGTGATCTTTGCTGCACCGATTCCGACTGCGGTCGTGGTCGTTGTCGTCCTTACAATCTGGGGACTGAACAAGAGCCCGCGTTGGTGAACGCTTGCCAGTAAATCACCGCCTTCTCGGTTATTTGGGGCGGCGGCTTGGGGGCTACGGCTCAATTTCATTTATCGAAGCCGCAGGGACGATCGCACTTTCTATTGTTCTTGGGCGGCTCTTTTCAGCGGCGGTCCTGGGTGATTACGTTTTTGCCTTTGCTTTGGGGCTTCTTCTTAGCCTGTTTTTAGGGTGTGGCATTTCCCATACCCTCATTATTCAGGTTGGCCGAGGTGATGAGCACAAGGGGGCCCTGTTGCGGCGGTCTATTCGCCTGGGTCTGCTGCTTAATCTTGCCGCTGGATTCTTTGCAGTGATCGGCGTTTTTGCGGTGGTGGGTTGGAGCGAACAGCGACTTTACGTCTATTTGTTTGCTCTGTCACCGTGCGTCGTTGCGGTGGGAAACATCATGGCTTCTTACGGCATTAGCCTTGATCGGCTGCATCCTTATGTTCTCTTTCGCACCCTGGTGGGTTCGTGTCGGCTTGGAGGCATTCTGATACTGGCATTTTACGGTGCCGGTATTCTTTACTTCGCACTGCTTATGGTGGTCGTTGATCTTCTCTACCTGGCCTTAATGTGGAGGGCTATTTGGCGCCATGACCCGGCTGCCTTGCGAGGAAGGTGGACGTTCGAATCTGCCGATTGGCCTTGGCTTTGGGGCAGCATGAAGATCGGGATTAGTCAGTTTGTTGGCCAGGTCACTTACCGGGTTGATGCGGTCATGCTCCACGCCATGTTGAGTCGTGAGGTTGCTGGTATCTACGGTGCAGCACGAACCGTTGCAGCTGCACCTCGTCTTCTGGAAAATATACTCTATTCGACGGTGATGCCCAGCTTAGCTGCCGCTGCCGGTCGCGGTGGGAGGGGGCTGTGGCAACTCACGATCAAGATTTCAGCTGTTGTCACGGTGGTCGCTATTCTTGAGGTCCTCGTCTTGGTGTTCGGTGCGAGTTTCTTGATCGCTCTGATTTATGGTCCCGAGTTTGGTGCCTCCGTTTTGCCCATGCAGCTTTTGGNGCTCGCTCTTCCNGTCACGGCAGTCGCCGGNATGCTGCGTTCAGCCTGCTATTGTGCGGATCGAGCGGGGCAGGTGANCAGGCTCGCATTGCTGGTGGGNAGTGTTAATCTCATTGGAAATGCAGCATTGATTCCATTCTTTGGAATCTACGGTGCTGTGATTGCCAGCCTGAGTTCNATTGTCCTTTGGGCTNTGGGGTTGGCACGNATCCTAGCGCTGCCACTCCCCACTCCGTCCGCCCCCTTTACCGAGGAGCCGGACGCCGGTGATNTGGGCTGAGCGCTCCACCGCCTTGATCATGTCGTAAGCTGTGAGCAGGCCAACGCTNACGGCGGTCAATGCCTCCATTTCAACACCGGTTCGGCCATGGCATCGTGTGGTGACGGTCACTTGGATGCCGGAAGCGATGCCTTCGATCTCTACGTCCACCCCATCCAGGCCCAGTGGGTGACACAGTGGGATGAGCCGCCCTGTCTCCTTGGCAGCCTGGATTGCCGCAATTCGGGTCACTGCNGGGCCATCCCCTTTACCNAGTTCACCGGTGAGGAATCGGTCTCGGGTCGACGGGCTCAGGTGGAGNTGNCCTTCCGCTTTCGCCCAGCGAGATGTGACCGCCTTCTCGCTGACATCGACCATCTGGGCCCGCCCTTGATCATCGAGATGGGAGAAGGGCTGATCAGTCATGGGGCTCAAGTGCGGCGAGCCCATTCATGTAGGGGCGNAGNACCTCGGGGATCACCACACTGCCGTCGGCTCGTTGGTTATTCTCAAGCANGGGAATGAGAATGCGGGGGCTCGCGATCGCCGTGTTGTTGAGCGTGTGACAGAAACGAGGCTTTTCCCCAGCACTNNGCCGGTAGCGGATCTTGCTACGACGAGCCTGAAAGTCGTGCAGGGAAGAGCAACTATGNGTTTCGCAATAAGCGGCTCGACTCGGCATCCAGCTTTCGATCTCATGCTTGCGAACCTGACCCATTCCCAACTCNCCCGTNCAGGCGACGGCGACCCGATAGGGAAGCCCCANCGCNTGCAGAATCTGCTCTGAGTTACCCAACAGGCGATGATGCTCCTCAAGGCTCAAGGTTTCATCGGCTTCGATGATACTCACCTGTTCCACCTTCTGAAACTGGTGGACCCGGTAGAGCCCACGNGTNTCTTTNCCGTAACTGCCGGCTTCGCGACGAAAACACGTNGACCAACCCGCATAGCGCTTGGGCAATTCATCGGCGTCGAGGATTTCNTCCCGATGAATNGAGCAGAGGGGGACCTCGCTTGTTCCGACCAGGTAGAGCTCATCCTTTTCCATGGCGTAGGTNTCTTCTCGTCCCAGCGGGAAGAANCCCGTACCCACCATGGCTTTATCCGTCACCAAAAGGGGAGCCACCACGGGGGTAAAGCCCTGAGTCATNAGGTGATCCATCGCGAAGCGNGTGACNGCATATTCAAGCATCGCACCATGACCGGTCAGCAAATAGGACCGCCCACCGGCAAAGCGGGTGGCTCGTTCAAAGTCCGCTAGACCCAGATTTTTGCATAAGGTCACATGATCGAGTGGTTCAAAATCAAAGTTTGGCTCNTCNCCGACCCGGCGAACTTCGACGTTGTCCTCGTCACCAGTACCGTCNGGGATNCCTTCGACGGGGAGCCCAGGGACACTCAGCATGAGCGTTTCGAAGCGGATCTCTAAATCCCGCAGTGCGGTTTCCTTTTCACTCAACGTNTCCCGCACGGTNCGCATGTCTGCGATCGCCGCCTGCTTTTCTTCACCTTGCATTTTCGGGATCCGAGCGCTGACCTCATTGCGCTGNGCTCGCAGTTNTTCGCAGNTGCCCAAGATCGCCAGGCGTTGTCGGTCCACTTCAAGAAGTTCGTCGATGTCNACTTGAAANTTTTTGCGTCGAACAGCTTCTTTGACGNCAGCGGTGTTTTCTCGAATCAGTTGGATGTCGAGCATGNTTTACTCCGGGTCTTCGGGCAGTGGAACCAAATCGAGGCTCACGGGAAAGCGNTCTTCCACCAGTTCTTTTACGGCGCGTGCGAACTGTTGGATCTCCCANTGGCTATGGTGGTCCATTCGCAAGCGGAGAAAGTGCATCACTGCCTGGAGTGATGCGGTCCAATAGCACTCNGAATACATCGCCAAGGGCATCACCATGCGCGCTTGTTCTTTGCACACACCGAGTTCGAGAAGAGCCTCGTAGGCCTCGTATTGTTGGGTGAGAACTTGACTGTAGATCGCCGAGGCACCGTCTTGATCTTCGACGCTGCCCTTCGAGCCCTGCTTGTTGCTTTCGTGCTGCTCTCGCCAATTNCTNGGCTCATANAATTCGTAATCGAACTTCACGTAGCGACCGGAAATCTCATTCCACGCACAACCGACTTGGTGCTTCATCCACTGNNGGAGNACAAAGACGGGCGCCTTTAGATGAAATTGAACAGTCGCATGGCGGAAAGGGGACGTATGTTCGTGTCGCCAGAGATAGCGGACGAGTTTTTCGTCNCCTGAACTCATCTCTTGTTTTCGTTTCCCGAAACTAACCCTGGCCGCATTGACCACATTTAGGTCGTTGCCCATGGCATCGACAATGTTCACAAAGCCCTTGTCGAGCACTTTGACCATCGAGTGAACCCTCCCTTTGGCGGCCGGGGCATAGCTTGGCTCTCCTCGGAGGACAACGGGGGCTTGCGCTTCAGGGCAAGTCCGGGTCACAAGGCGCAGCAGCATAGGCTTTCCGGAGGCCGCTTAGAATGTTGTTGAATCTCCTTTTGATCGTTGCTGCGATCCCCGGGGCAACCAACCCTCGTACTCTTGTTCTTGGTCCAAAGGTGAACAGTGCGAGCGAGGATGTTCGTCTCAGTGCCGTGGCCAAGCTGGCCGAAGCGCTTGAGGATTCAAAACTGATGACTCGTCGACTGAGCAANGGAAACTTGATCGACTTCAAGGGGAANGAACTCCTGAGAACGCCCATCGCAGTCATGCTGCGCTCGTTACTGCAGGCGGGTTGTGANCAAGAGGTCTGCGCCAAAGAGCTTCGTAAAGCATTCAGNCGTCTTGGAGCCGTCGCTCGNGTNACGATCGAGCCTTTAGGCAAGGGCGCCCTCGTGACCGTGTGGGCCCGAGGGATTAGTCGAGATGGCGTTTATGGCCANCGACTGGAGCGAAGTGCAGTNATCCAAAAGGTGGATACAGAATCGGTGAATCAGGCTGTGGAACTGCTGGGTAAAAAACTCGGAGACTATCGCCCTGCGCCCATTAGTGATCCGCCAACGCTGGTTCTACCACCGGTAAAGAAACCAGAAGCGACCGCCGTGGTGACNCTTAACGACCTGGCTCCATGGAAGGTGATTGCTGACCAGAAAGCCCGAGATCTGGCGGCTGCACTGGAGGCGCAGCGCAAAGAGCGAGAGGCAAAGGCNGCGGCGATTCAAGCGGAACGTGAGTCAGAGTTGCAGAAAATCCGTGAAGCGCAGAGCGCCGAAGAAATCGCNCGGGCGGAAAAAGCGAAAGCNGAGATGGACGCCCGGAAAGCAGCTCGNGCCNANGCNCTTAAAAAGTGGCAATCGAGCAACGTNGGTGGCGAGTTTTTGGCCCGCTATGGAATCTCCAATGTACAGGGTGGTGGNGGTAGTCCGAGCCTCGCCGGTAACTTAAGGTTGCCGATGGGTAGCAGTGGNTTACGCCTNGCTTTGGGGGTGGAAATAGGCACNCTGCCTTTGGAGGCAGTGCTCAATCAGCAATCGGGGGAATTAGAAAGNTGGCTTCAACTGACGCCGAGTATGGACCCCGAGGGNTGTGAGGGGAAAGNGATCCAAAACTGCCAGCATCAGTTTTGGTATTTGTTGGACTATCATCGCTTCGTCGATTTCCTGACGGCTCGATTGGATATCCCGTTGGTGATGGGTGATGGCGGTATGGGGATCTACGCCGGTGCNGACTTTGGATTGGCCATTACCCACGGCACGATCCTNCAACTCAAAATGCAAGTGGATGAAGACNATAACGTGNTTNCAGAAACGGGCCAAGAGGTTCGCACGACCAATGAAAGCTTTACCTGGGCNGGGCTGCAGTACGGCGGCCAAGCAGGCCTTTGGNTGCAGATGCCNAANGTNCCANTAACGCTTAATTTCGGCTATCGAATCACGCAGGTCAGTCTTAATGGTGTCCAAACCATGCGGGGACCGATCTTCGAGAATCCCGCNGTCGANCCGAGCTTTTCNGGCGCCTTTGGTCGCCAACAGTTCATGGTTGATCTGGGCTACCGNTTCTANAGACTGCCTTACGAGTCCATCTTTTGCCTCGGCANGGCGGACGAGTNCGTGCGAGTAAGTCTTCCACCTGTCGACGCTCTGGTGTAGCGGAGGGCACACTAGGGGGATGTGGATGACNGACCCAACCAACGAAAATATATTCGANCAGNTGCAAGGGCTGTGTCAGGATGCGACCGATGGCCGTACCTTTGGTGAGGTCGACGGTTACTTTGAGTTGGTTCGCCCCGACGAAGCNGACGAGCTGGAGNCGCTTGGTCTCGCTGCCCGTATCGACCCAACGGATCAGCAGACCTACCTTGTCTTAAAAGTGCACGTTGATCCCGCCGTNCTTGGGGCGGAACGTGTGGATTCGGAGCAGGTGATCCAGGCCGCTGTCGACTGCTTGACNCCTTTCTTCGATGACGAGGANACAGAGTTTTTGGTGACCGACTTTGAGTGTTACGGTGACCCCGATGCAGATGATATCCTTCGTCTGCTCGGTGATGAGGATCTCGACAGTGAGACTCCCGTACCNGTTGAGTTGTTTGCTGTTCAGATGTCNCCNTCTGTNACGCTGACGAACATGGGGAATGATGATTTACGGAGTCTTGTTCTCAGTGCACCCCTTGANTTGNTGGTTCTTCCNGGTGGAGGCGAGTAAGTGANTGAGCCGCGGCTGGACAATCTTCGGGTAGCAAGGCGCNATGNCGGGCGCCAACCCGTTTGTCTTCCGGGGGGGGTNACCATTGGAGGAGGAGANTCCTTCACGTTGTTCGCNGGACCNTGTTCCGTTGAGAGTGAAGANCAGATTCAGGGTGCNGCCCGCCTTGCGACNAGCGCTGGAGCGAAAGTTCTGAGGGGAGGCGCATTCAAGCCTCGGACGAGTCCCTACAGCTTTCGCGGCTTGGGCGAAGANGGATTNAAAATGATGAGGCAAGCCGCCGATGATCANCATCTGGCNATGGTGACNGAAGTCCTTCACATCGGTCAGGTTGATACGGTCGCCAAGTACAGTGACATGCTNCAGGTCGGTAGTCGCAATATGCAAAATTTCGAGTTGCTCGAAGCGGTAGGCGGCACAGGAATGCCTGTCCTCTTGAAAAGAGGTTTAGCAGCGACCGTCGAAGAAACCTTGATGGCTGCAGAGTACATNGCGCTCGCTGGAAGCGAGCAGATTGTGCTCTGTGAGCGGGGAATCCGCACTTTTGAGACATCGAGTCGCAACACCTTGGANTTGAACTCAGCTTTACGTCTTCAGGCCTTGTCCTGCTTGCCTGTGATTGCAGACCCATCCCATGGAACCGGACGGCGAGAGATGGTCGTTCCCATGGCGCTTGCAACCCGTGTTTTGGGCTTGGATGGGGTGATGGTTGAGATCCATCCTGAGCCCGATGCAGCATTGTCCGATGGCAGCCAAAGTCTTGATGCCCAAGGACTCGATGAACTGACACGCAANCTGGCTTTGATCCCTCCTGAAGCGGTGGCACAAGCCTGACGAAAGTCNATAACGTGCGTCCTGCGTCGATTCTTATTCACGGTCCTCGAGGCGCAGGTAAATCGACTCTTGGACCNTTGATCGCTAACGATTTGAAGTGGTCNTTTTATGATCTGGATCGCCTGGTTGAACAGGAAGAGGATCACCTCATTCAGGATATCGTTGCCAAGGTGGGTTGGGTCGGTTTTCGCCAACTGGAACGGCGCAATTTTGATGACTTGATCGCAAGGGTGAGTCACCCNTTCGTCCTCGCTGTTGGCGGGGGTTTTGTTNCAGAAGGTGAGCGCTTCGAAGCACTTCAAGAGCACTTTCAAGAGCGAATCTGGCTCGATCTGCCGCCTCAAAATCAAGGCGGCCGAATTNGTAAGCAAATGAATCAGCGACCGAGACTGACNACGGCGGTCAGTTGGGAAAAGGAGTTTGAACGACTTGATCTTCGACGAAGACCCTTGGACGCGGCACTTGCCACCATCACGTTGGATGCGACCCGGTCGGTTCAGGAGTTGCATCAGGTTTTGATGCGTCGATTTCAACGGGCTGACTAAAGAACCAGTAGCTTCCGATCAGGACGAGGGTACCGAGGGGGATGGCAACCCAGGGACCATACCAGCCCATGCCTGCGGGTAGATAGCCGACGCAAAGCGCAACCGCCATGGCCAAAAGAGCATAAGGGATTTGAGTGCGAACGTGTTCGTCGAGAGGGCATTGACTGGCGAGAGAGCTTAAGATGGTCGTGTCCGATAATGGGGAGCAGTGATCGCCAAAAATCGCACCGTCCAGAATTGCNGCGCTGCAGATAATCAACAGACTGATGTCACCGATCCCCGCCGCCAGTGGCAGAATAATGGGGATGAGAATTCCCATCGTCCCGAAACTTGTTCCCGTCGAAAATGCGATGGTCGCAGCGAGGAGGAAGGTCACGGCTGGAAGAAGNCCAGGGTGAATCGTATCCCCCAGCAGTGCCTCCAAGTAAGCACCGGTNCCNACAGTCGATGTCATGGCGCCCAAAACCCAAGCAAGTAAGAGGATTTCGATGGCAGGACGAACCTCTTTCAGTCCGTCGGCAATNGNTCTGATTTGAGTCCGTAATTGTCGTTGNTTTGGTTGCTTCGAGGCGGAGGTTAATAAAATACTGAGAATTAGACCGAAGAGCCCGGATAAGCCCAGGATGGATGCAATATCTAAAGTAACAAATCCCAATGACTGGTCATCGGCCATGAGAATTTCCCGAAGACCACGAAGACTGAAGAGATGAACGTCAATGCCCGCTAAAACGGCTTTGTANACGAAGAGGCTGAGGATTCCCANAAAGGTGACAGCGAGGGGGAGTAGGGCACGACTGACCTGAGGGCTTGGGCTGTTTGCACCGGTCGTTTCAAGCTCAGCACCTTTCCCACTTGCTACGTTCTTAAATGCTGCTCGTTGGGCAGAGAGCATGGGGCCCATCTCTCTACCGCTACGAACGCTCACCCACACCAAGATCAAAGCAAGGAGGCAATACAAGCGAAAGCCGAGACTCTCTAAAAAGAGAGCATAGCCGTTCAAATCGAGACCCAGGGCCTGACATTGGCTACCCAAGAGGCCGACCTCGTATCCAATCCACGTGGACAGCAAAGCGAAGCCAGCCAGCGGCGCAGAGGTTGAATCGACAATATAAGCGAGCTTTGCTCGACTGCTACCAAACCGATCACTCACTGAGCCCATTGTGGATCCCACGACGACGGTGTTGGCGTAATCATCAAAAAATAGCCCGAAGCCGAGCGTGGCGGTTGCTGTTTCTGCATCTCGCCGGCTTTGAACTCGGCGGGACAAGAGATGAACGAGTCCGGCCATGCCTCCATTGAGTCGCATTAATGAAACCATGGCGATGAGGCTACAAGTGAAGACGAGAATCCAGCCACTCCACTGACTAAAAAGTGCGCCTTTTGCTTCGGTGAAAAGGAGCATGGTGGCACGGGTCGGAGCACCATCGGAGGCGACGAGTGCCCCAAGAAGTATGGCCAGCCCTAAGCCCAGCACAACACGAGAGAACAACACCGCGATCAGAATGGCGAGGAGCGGATGCAGGAGGCTCCGCCAGTCAGGGATCGGTCCAGCGTCTACCTTTGAACTCGCCCAGGCAGGTGCAATGCCGATTTCGCCAAGATGCAGACGAAAGTGCGTATCGGTTGAATCGGCAGCGATGGGTAGACTTTGGAGGTCATAGTTACAGCCGATGGGCTCCTCGGCGGTGTAAGCCGACACGGCCTGATTCCAAATCTTCACCACTTGCGCTGTCAGCTTGTTGTCTCCTTCAGCTTCTGCCTTTCGACAGAGGTTTGGCCCTTCTAAACGGAAGCGATGCTTTCCTTTGCCTACCTGCGTTTCCGTACTTCGAGTAAGATGCACCAAACGATCGAGGGCCTTCGCTTCAGCTTGGGCTTCGGTTCGCTGTGTTCGTGCACCAGGGACGTACAGTGCAATTAAGCACAGAAATCCGAGACCGAATGCTGCAATTTTGGGCTTCAAGGTAGGCGAAGGACGCAGGGGCCCGAGAGTTCCGATGGAAGTCCATCGGTTAAGTAAGGGCTCGGTTGTCCGAGGCGATGGGCGCTCAAAAAGTTGAAGTAGTGCTGTTTCGAGAGCTGGGGATGAGGACGATGACCTGTCGTGTGAGCGCAGTCGACCAGCAAGCGATTGTTTTCTGCCATGTGATCGATCGTCGCTGTGTGAGCGCTTTCGAAGTTGATCACCTCGATGCCCATGACTCCGTAATTATCTTGGGAGCCCCCGTGGGTGAGCAAGACGACTCCGCGGTCTTCAGGGAAGAGGGGATCCCAGACAGGGTCAGGTTCAATACCGAGGTTCGCTCCCCGTCCACTGGGATCAAGCAAATCGATTTGATCGGGGTCATTGAACCAAGCACCGCTCAAGGCGGCAGTGGCGGCAAAGACATGGGGAAGTCGACTGTGGAGCATATTGGTGGCGAGCGCACCGGCGCTAAAGCCAAAGGAGTAGATTTGATCCCAAGCGATGTCATCGTAGTTCATCAAGCAGCCGATCACACTTTCGACGAGCGCCACCTCTTTGTTGTTATCACCCGTCACGGAATCCAGATTGTCCCAGTCGACGCCGGGCCTGTCGGGGTCCAAAAAGTTCATGTTCGTGGATTCAGGCAGCACGAGAATAAAGGGGAATTCATCCGACCCAGCCCCCAGGTTGAGCGCCCTTTTAAAGTTGCCCACATTATCACCCATGCCGTGCCAACCGAAGATGATGGGCATTTTCGTTCCCCGATCAACACGGGGAAACTCGACGGTCACGTTGCGTGTCCCCAAGCCCCCATTAAGGGTCATGTTACGGTTGAGTCCGTCTTGTAAGGCTTGACCGTGGTCGCAAGCAAAACGGAAGGGCGGCTCGGGGGTGACGACTCCAGCATCGCTGCTTGCACTGGTGTTCATGGGTGGATCAACTGACTCTACGTCGTTGGGTAAGCCACAAGCGGTGGCCATGACGACGAGCATCAGTCCGAGGCACCGGATGGGCATCAGGGCTCGTCTCCCCGAACGACGTTGGCGAAGCTTTTAAGGATTCGTTGTGGAAGCGGACTGTCCTGGAATCGAGCCATTGTTTCCGGAGGTAAAGGTTTTCCTTTCGGCAGACCGTAGTGTTCCGCGTAGCTCCGGAAGCGGAGAATATTGTCCTGACGCTCTAATTCGGGATGGAACTGAACGCCCCACACCGGACGTTCACCGGCCCGATACGCCTGGAGGTCAACACGCTGACTAAAGGCGAGGTTGTGCCAGCCCTTGGGGAGTTCCGAAACTCGGTCCGAATGACCAAGTTGAGCGAGAAAGCGCTGTGGCATGTCTGCGAAAAGTGGATCTTTCATGCCGGAAGTTGTCAGTTCCACTTCAAAGGTGCCGACTTCTTCCTTCTCTGGATCGTTCACCACCCTGCCACCTGCAGCCGTGGCCAGTAACTGGTGACCAAAGCAGAGCCCGAGGAAAGGCTTTTCCCCTTTGGCAAAATGGTGGCGACAAAGATCGATGGTGCGGTGCAGCCAAGGATGATCATCGAAGACATGGAAAGCCCCACTGCCACCGATCAAGTAAGCATCTGCTTCATCGAGTAACTGCACCGGTGGCCCGCTGTTGACGAGGTTCCAGATCGTCATTTCGTGCGTTGTCAGTCCGAGACCCTTTTGGACACAGTCCTGCTCGTGCACGGCCATCGGATCATCGGGGCGTCTGGCTTGGAAGAGAACGAAGTGTTTCATTGTAACTTAGGGGAGATCGAAGATGGGGTTTACGAACAGGCCGCTGCGAAGCTTGGGCTCGAACCACGTTGATTTAGGTGGCATGATCGCATTGTCATCGGCGACTTCCAGAAGCGCCTCCATCGGTGTTGGGAACATGGAAAAAGCCACGCCATCACCGCCTTCGTCAACCCGCCGCTCCAGTTCGTCCATTCCTCGGATACCGCCGACGAAACTAATTCGTTCCGAAAGCCTTGGGTCATCGATCCCGAGCAAGGGGGTGAGCACATGTCGTTGAAGAATAGCGACGTCCAAAGCCTCAACCGACGGCAGATTTTCGAAAGTATGAGCTCTGGCGACCAGGCGATACCAAGACTTGTTGAGATACATTCCAAGGTGTCGAAGCGTATCCGGTGAGCGATTGGCTTTCTCTTCGAGTGAACTGATTTCGAAGTCTTTAGCCAGGTGTTTGATCAGCGATTCTGGCGAAAGACCATTCAGGTCGTGAACCACCCGGTTGTAATCCATGACGTGGAGTTGATTGTGAGGAAAAACGACCACGAGGAATCGTTGGGCTAGGTTTTTGTCAGGATGCTTTGCTGCACATCGAGAGGCTGCAGCGCTTCGATGGTGCCCATCCGCAACGTAGAGAAAATCGACAGCCTGGAAAGCGGTTTGAATCGATGTGATTTGCTCCGGGTCGCTGACCAACCACAACTCATGGCGAACCCCGAGATCATCGGTCAGATCGACATTGGCAGTTTCATTAACCGGCGCAGCGATGACTGCATCCAGTTTGGTTTCACTTCGATAGGCCAGAAAGACTGGGCTGCATTGACAGCCCGTCGACTCAATGTGCGCTAGGCGGTCGTCTTCTTTATCGGGTCGGGTGAACTCATGCTTTTTGATAATTCCCCTGTCGTAATCATCGGTGAGCGCAGTGCAGACCAATCCGGTTTGTTGTCGACCGTCCATAGTCTGGCGATAGATCGTGAAACACTCCGAAGCATCTTGCCGTAGGGCACCTTCGTCGATCAGCCGAGAGAGTTCACTCCGAGCTCGTTGGTAAACTTCCGCAGCATGGGGATCATAGGATTCTGGAAAATGGATATCTGGACGGTCCACATGCAGAAAACTGTGGGGGCGATCGGCTGCCATCAAAGCCGCTTCATTTCGGTTCATTGTGTCGTAGGGAGCACAATCAACTTCTGTCTCGTGGCCTGGGCTGGGCCGCAATGCGCGAAAGGGGTATAAATGGGGCATAATCGGATGAAGTCCTCGATCTAGGGGCGCCCTCTCATACTGACCAAATTACAATCTGTCAGTCTCTGTCCCTCCGTACTTCGATCTTGGACAGCCGTCCTGCTCAGAACTGCTTGACAAGTTTGTCGAATCTACCCCATGAACCGCTGCCTGACCACACCGCTGGGGCGGTAGTTAAGTTGGTTATAACGCCGGCCTGTCACGCCGGAGGCCGCGGGTTCGAGTCCCGTCCGCCCCGCCACCCGTAAGCGACCCGCTTGCGGGTTTTTGTTTTTTTGGCGTACGTTAATCGGTCGTTTCCGGGGGTGTTTGGTGCTTTCGCGCCCAAAGAAACGAGCGCACGCATGCTTGGGTGTAAAATCCGCCTGTCACCAAGAGCATGAGTTGCGAACTCGCTGCCTTCACATTGCCAAACAAGCCGGCATCGGATCCAAACCCTGCAAAGAACCGAAAGCCACCAAGAAAGGCGATCAAGCCGAACAGCACAGCAATGTGCATCCAAAGTTTCCTTTTTGCTGGTATTTCCTTGGCGAGAAGACCTGAAACCAAAATGGGTAGTCCCAACATCGCTGGGATCCATGAGGTCACAGATTGACTGTTTAAAGAGAATGCAGCGCCCCAAAGGATCAGGAAACCGCCATAGACGATGGTCAGGATGGGCATGTTTAAGCCCAGGCTTTTAAATTGTATTTGTTCGTTCATTTTTCTTCTTTCGAGCGCTGCNAAAAACGTTCGTTCATTCNAAAATNAAGGCATAGCCGTAGGCGGTCACAAGGGCGGGTACCGTGCTGTAGAGGGTGGCTAATAGGGCTGCTTTGGGTGCCAATGCCAAGGCGGGAAAAAGAGCGTCACCATCGTTACTGATCGCATTACCGATCTGCGCCGAGAGAGGGATCGCACCGTTGAGGTACAGTGTGGTCGTTAGGATCTGGGGCCCACATCCTGGAATGGAGCCGACCAAGATGGCGANAAGGATCGTCAAACCAGGGGCTGAACTCGCAAATTGTGAGAGGTCCCAGCCTGTCGCCAACATGANAAATTCGAAACAGAGGAAGCCGATGATCACCCAAACCAGAATCGCGTGGGTTTCCTGTGCNACCTGCTGAAAAAGNTGATGGTTATCGACGGTCTTGTTNTCAGAGGCCGGTGGGGCGGGGTCTAAAGCCCACAACAGCATCGTGACGAGCGCAAGTAAGGNCCCGACAAGCGTTGTGACGCCTTGTTTGAGTCCGAAGATTTGGTCCACGTCCATCTGAAATGCAATGAATAGAGCGATGACNGTGGTGGGNAGGAGGAGGTATTTCCAAAAGGTACCGCTCCATTGTCTGGTTGTTGTCCCCTGATCATTCGTTTGCTCAGGAACTGTCGTCGGCGCTGGCGCCATAAAGTCAGCGGGGTGTATTTGATTGNCGATTAAGCCAGAGACAACGCCACTGGCTAGGCAGAGGCCGAGGACGATGACGGCTGCCGCTGGTTGAGTGGCGATGAGTAAAAATGCAGCATCTCCCATCGTGGCTGTAAGCACGGAGACGACGGCGCCAAAGCCGATCTGACCCTTAACGAATTGAGTCATAACAATGATGGCGCCACCGCACCCCGGCAGGACACCCATGAGGCTCGCAAACACAACCTGNATCGNTGGGTTCTTTGTCTGAAGCTTTGACAGGATACCCTGTCGTTTCAGGCTTCGCTGAAACCAGTAAAATACCAGAAGCGTTGCGGCAACAAATGATGCGANCTGCCAGTAGGCACTTGAAAGCACTACGCTTGTTATTTTCCGGGTGGAAGGGAGCCCAACCAAAACAAGCAAGCAAACGAAGCCAAAGAGTCGCTTGCNNTGGCTCCATNGAGGCNGNTTTTNNNCAGACCTNTCCTCNAANGGAGCCGCNTGGATCAGCTTCTCAGCAACCNGTTTCATANCNATTTTAGCTTAAGANNGNATTGATAATGAGAACCATTATCGCANGGNGTCNNTTNATGCAAAGATTGTCTNTCGGANGAAATAAANCCGTTGAATCGACTCATCTTGGNTTAACCAATACCGATTCAAAGACAGCACGCAAGTACAGAAACTTTGATGTGGCCCTGAGCGCCGTGGGCTTCGTTCTTATTGAGTTTNGTCNGCCAGGTTCNAATCGCCTNAATCATGAGNANAGATNGAAACCCTTATCGACGGGCTAAGCTCTTNTATTTTGACGCCGATTTACGAATCGATGGGTTCGATTTGGTACNGATTAGCGTCGAATGGAGCCNTGCGCCTCCAGCGCGTCGAACGGTTCTGCACCCGGCGTCCACCANGCGCCTGCGCCNGCGTTGCCGAACTTCCAAGCCACGAAAGAAGTCACCANNCGTTTCAAAGTGACCGCAACTTCGGGGCCNCCACTGCCACCACAAAATAATGAGCAAAGCGCATTNCTTGGTGCTTCGAAGTCACAATGGGTGGCTCCGGGCAAGCTTAGTGAGAGGGCGCGACCTTGATCGTANACGGTTCGTCCGCTGTTTTCAGAGTTGCATTGACCTGGATCACCGTAGAGCGCTGCGAGTTGACCATCGAGGGACTGNGCTTGCGGTCCGAGATCTCCCTCTTGGGGAGCAACGGGGTCCAGTCCAAGAACGGCGACCACAGTCCCACTGTCCGAGCCTGCGACCAAAGCAGCCATGCTGCCAGCGCTGTGACCCACCACAATGNTTTCGTCGATGGCNAGGGCGTCGACAAGGGAGGCGATCGCTTCTCCGCCGGCGANCGGGTCCACGCCAGAGGGGGTCGCATGACAAAGATCGGTCACGACACTCTGATAGCCCCAACTTGCCAATTGACGCCCCCAGTCGAGAAACTGGCTTCTTCCCCTGGCGAATCCATGAAGAAAAACAACGGTGCCGTTACTCAAACGCTGTTGGGGTTCNAACANCAAATACGTCATTTCACATTCGGCTGTTGCCCGATANTGGTCCGTTGTTTCGGTCCANGTGAAGGGACCNGCGTCNCCAAAATCCGTCACGTCTTCACCAGCACCTGGATTTGGATTCTCNTCTGGTGTTTGTTCGGGTTGGGGGTCCTGTTCTGGCTGCGGATCCCGCTCAGGNTGAGGATCTTGTTCTGGCTGTGGGTCTTGTTCCGGTTGCGTGTTTCGCTCCGGGNTTTGANCGCTNTCGGTCGTGGGNTCNGCACCAGAANNTTGGTCCTGGNTGGGNTGGNTTGGATCNTGTGCCAGNTCATCAAAATTTCCNGAGGGCGGCGTGCCGCAGGCAACGAGNACCAGCAGTGNTAAATNAGAAAGTTGGCGCATTGGATCTTCCCTCGTTTCTGCTATATACCTACTACCAAGAAGATAAATGTCTGTAGGCTAACTGACCGACGGGGAGTGGGNATGGCGAGGCCTCGACTCGATAGCATTAAGATTCCNACGAGGCAGCGTATTTTGAAGGCTGCTGAGCACCATTTTGCAGTCGCTGGTTTCGCTGAGGCNTCACTTGCGGACATCGCAGGCGACGCGGGGATACGGCGNGCATCTTTGCTTTACCATTTTGANAGCAAGCAAAGCCTTTATCAGTCGGTATTAGAGACTCTTTTNAAGGCGCTAGCAGAAAGTCTGTCACAACATTTTCTACCCACGGCATCCTTTGANGAGCGCATGCTTGGTTTGACCAAAGCCTACCTTGNTTTTTTAAGTGAACGGCCTGCCTTTGCCGCGCTNGTGGTTCGAGACATCATCGACGATCGTGGGGAGATTCGGAATCAGATCGGNGATTACTTTGANCCGGTGATCAATACCATCGAATCCTGGGTGGAACGAGAAGGTANAGGCAAGGTGGCTCCTGGTTTGGATGTGCGTGCGGCTCTGTTNTTGATTGGCAGCGATGCCCTCTTGCGNCGGGCGTCCGGACCTTTNGGTGATCGTCTCTGGGGGCCGACAGAGCGNTCCCTTGAGTTCAGTCGGCAGTTATTTTTTGGCGCCCACAANCCAAGCTAGCNGTTGCTTGTTTCAAACNCTGATATCGAGATCATTCTGAAGGTTGNCCTGTTCCAGGCTCGCCCTCGANCTGCTCGGGATCTTTCTTTTTATCTTCGGTTGTGACGTCTTGCGGCGAGGGNCNTAGNCTGTTCGACACCGGTGTTTAGAAAGGCCTTTAATCTACCTNNTAGTAGTTTTATAGCNGCCCCATGAGGTCATGNGTCGTNAGTAGTCTTATCGTGGTGCTTTTNGGCTGCTCAACCGATGANTCGCCCGGGGGGCNCCNTGAGCAGTCTCCGGCAGGGACAACCTCTATCGAAGGCGAAGAACCGGATAGCGATGTTGAAGTGATCGATGGTGTTCCGANNGCCTGGCCCCAACTCGCCAATCCGGTNACCCATGATGTTGATGCCGATCTTATCGCCGTTTTGGAGAAAGATGCTTTAGAGGGCGCCTGTGAAGCCTACCNGGCTGGCGATGAACGCCGTGAAACTCGTTTGCGGTGTGGCAAATGGATGTTCTTNTACGAGAGTTTTGGCACCGTCGGAATGCCGAGCCACCTTCTCGAAATCTTNCAGGAGTGGTTTCAATCATTTTACGGNCCGAGNTTCTCAAGCATGGGCTTCATTCCNAANCCGTANGCAAATGATCANATNCCNCTCGGACTNGTCGAGAGCACGCAGCNTATGGGGGAAATGAAGACCCANGCNTTCACCTGTGCGGGATGTCATTTTGGACAATTNCCNGACGGTCGTTACGCCGTGGGATACCCAAACCTTCAACTGGATTATGGGCGATTCATCGCATCGATGGTGGCTTTGATTCGGCTCGGTATGCGTCCCGAGGATTCTGGGGTTCACCCGGTTCTNCGTCGTGATCTTTCNCCGGNGGTGCATGAGGCNCGAGNGCGATCNGGATTTTANACAGCCATGGCNGGACTTGGGATGAATTTCCTAACCCGAGGAGGAGATGTTCTNACNGAGGGAGGNATNAATCTGTCCCTCGAGGAGCAGTTGCGATTTTGGCGNCTTCGTACGGGAACGATGGANTTTCTCACAAAGCCGATGGTCGAGGATGGTGTTTGGACAGTGAGCCGTATTCTCGGCNTGTGGAATATGCCGACCCAGGANCAGATCGANGACACAGAGATGCCCCATGCNTTGCTTAGTTGGACAGGNATTGGCGAGTCTTTGATGAGTTTCTTGCATGGGTTTGTNGTCGTCAGTGGCTCCCACGANCACTGGTCAGATGAAGAACTAAANCCTCTCGCCGATTATATTTACAGTTTGAGGGCACCAAAGCCTGTTGTCGCTTCTGACNTCGAGGCNGTNGCCCGNGGNGCAACCCTCTTTGCAGAGACAGGTTGCGTGGCTTGTCACGATGGTCCCAGTGGCGAGAGTCAGGCNCTGTATCCTTTTGAGACCATTGGTACAGACGCAGCGCTTCGCGATATTTATNGNCCCAATGAAGAGGGCAAACTTTGTTGCGGTCTCGACGTCAACGGCGAGCGAGCGACAGGAATGATTAAATCTCCTCGTCTTGCAGGGCAGCGCTATCGAACTCGCTTATTGCACAACGGTGCTCTGGACAGTCTTGAGCAACTCCTTTGTGTGACGGCGCGGCCGATGGATACCCTGGAGGCTGCCAAATCGACTAAGGGGCATCGCTTCGGTTGTGATGAGTTAACTGCGACAGAGAAGGATGACCTNATTCANTANCTCGAGCATTTGTAGANGGACNANGGANGGATTGGCGNTCGNGNCGAGNGGGTGTTGTTGGTTTGCGAGCGGATCGCCTAACTCTTTTCCAGCTCAGCCTCTCGCCTGACAATCGACTGATGCAGATTGGGTGATCACCGACACGATCGTCCCGTGTTGGGAATGTTCCCTGTTTATTTTGATAGCAGAGTCCAGTCGGTGTGGACGTCAATGTTCCTTTGACGGGAGTTTCTTGTTGGGTTCGGGGGCGACAGAGCGGCTTGGCTTTTGAAGCCAGCGTTGTTTCATAAAGTCGTAGTTGGGTTTGCCAACGGTGACGCTTTGCGCTCGTTCACCCTGGCAGGCTGCGGAACAGTCACTGAAACGGAAGCCCAGAAATCGTATATCAGGAACGGTGGCAACACAGTGATAGGGTTCAGGGCCCTGATACAGCTTGAAGTGCCCATGGGCTCGCTTTAAATCAGCTAAGGAACTTCCTTTTCCTGTTCCCTTGTGGGTCCGGATGCTCGGGCCTGGCTCGATGCTCAATACTCGCCATCCTTGGGCAAAGGACAGTGTGACTTCGAGGCTTTTTAGCCGGATCACCGGGTAACCAGCCTGATTTACGAGCCCTTGATTAAGAAGTGCGTTGGAATCGAGGCCCTGGGCCCTGTTCATGAAGTCTTGGATGGGATCGCCACCCTCCTTCTCGAACACCGCTGGCGGGAGCGATTCACCGATCCACAATTCACCCACACCTTTGTCGTGGATTTGCCACGTTGGACCCGGTGGAGGAAGCATCCCGTTTGGTGGATCCATCGCCGCATCGATGGGAAGAGGGCAGTCCACGCTTGATCGAGTTGTATCAAAGCGAACGAGCTTTCCCGGAGTGATCGTCTGTTTTACCACTGTCGTTTTTGAGTGAACTGGGCATGCGCAACTCAAGATCAGAAACAAGACGAAGAACCGACTCATCATCGACTTAGGATTCGCTGATCTGAAGTACCTCACAATGATTTTGACGTTCGCAGGTCTCGAGGGTCCCCGAAGCGGATGAGCCGTCTCATTGCAGGACCCGTGGATTCGACAGCGATCGCTCACTGTTGAGACCATGCCGCCTTTCGATGGGTCTCGCAGTCGGGCAGCGCCGATCAGCCATCATCTTCACCGCCCTCCCCCAGATGACCTTCCGTGAAGGCTTGATATGCTTCGTCGGTCACTCCATCCAAGTTGAGTTCGAAGGTAAAGCCCTGTTCGAATCGATAAGAACGGTTCACATCGACCGGATCGATCCCATTGAGGCATTGTTTGGCGGCTCGAATGACCTTGGGGCTTTTCTCGGCAATTTCTCGTGCTAGTTCCCAGGCAGCGCCCATCAGTTCATCTTCAGGCACCACTTGATAGACCGAGCCGTAGTTTTGCAATTCCTCGGCTGTGACTGTCGTTGCCGTATACACCATGGCCCGCAGTTTATGGGGTGGAACCAATCGGGCGAGATGAGTCGTCGCCCCCAAAGCGCCCCGGTCCACTTCCGGGAGACCAAACTCTGTCCCTGCACCGGCAATGATGATGTCTGCATTGCCCACCAAACCCATGCCACCACCCAAGCAATATTTATGCACAGCGGCCACCACAGGAACTTCGCACTCATAAACGGCTTTGAAGGCAGCGTAGCAGCTTCTGTTGGCGTTGAGTAAGGCTCGAAATCCAGGAGTCGTCTGCATCTCCTTGATATCGACCCCTGCGTTAAAGCCGCGGCCAGCGGCTGTCAGAATAAGCGCACGGGTCTTTGGGTTTCGTCCGAGTTCTGTAATTTGCTCCGCAAGATAGAACCAATCCTTGACCTTCAACGCATTCATTGGGGGCAGATCGATAACGATTTCGGCGACACCTTCCAGGACACGGCATTGGATCGGCATGACGCTCTCCAGGGGCTGGCAGATGGGACTGAAACGTGTTTCAGTTTGGTGGTCAACCCGGCACCGCCAGGAGGTCAAGGACCATGGACGAGGGGATACGGGCTGATTTGCGCCATGGAACGATTTCAAAAATGCTGGATCGCATGGTTCAGAAGTATGGACATCAGACTGCGATCGAGGACGGAAACACTCGGATTAGCTACTTCGAGTTGAGTTTTGGTGCACGTCGCATGACTGCTGCCTTGTTAGCCGCCGGTATTCGCCCTGGGGACCGCGTCGCAATCTGGGCACCCAATTGTTGGGAGTGGATCTATGCCGCGCTTGGGATCCATGGTGCTGGGGCCGTCCTGGTGCCACTTAATACCCATTATAAAGGCATTGAAGCCGCCACGATACTAAACCAAAGCGCAGCCCGCCTCTTGTTTACTGTGAGGGACTCCACTGGCACCGATTATCCAGCCTTGCTCGCCGCAGCCAAATCGGAGTGTCCGGCGTTGGAACGCACCATCCTGCTGCGGGGAGATCACGGTCAAAGTCTCGACGACTTTATCGCGTTGGGCGATGGGCATGATGCGGATCGAGTTTGGGCTAGCGTGCGCCCAGAGGATCCCTGCGATGTGCTCTTCACTTCAGGAACGACGGGGGCGCCCAGGGGCGCGGTATGTCATCACGCCCAGACGCTGAGAGCTTACAGTGATTGGGCGAATATCGTTGGGCTCACGTCAGACGATCGGTATTTGGTCGTGGCTCCGTTTTTTCACTGCTTTGGTTACAAAGCGGGATGGTTGGCAGCACTGCTTACGGGAGCGACGATTCTGCCCCAGAGGGAGGATGATGCGGTTCAGGTGTTGAAGCGTCTGGGCACGGACCAAGTCACCGTGTTGTCAGGATCACCCGCTTTTTATGAGGATTTACTGGCTCATTCCGATGTGGCAACCGATGCGTTGCCCAGCCTTCGGCTCGCGGTCACCGGTACCGCAGTCATGCCAGCGAGGTTGATTTTGCGTCTGCGCAAGACTTTGGGTCTTCGGGCAATCGTTACAGGCTATGGACTTACTGAGGCCTGTGGAATCGCCACCCTCTATCGTCACGATCATAATGACGAGACGATCGCCAGGCACTGCGGTCTTCCAATTCCGGGGGTTGAGGTTTGTATCGTGGATGGAGAGGGGGCGAGATGTCGACCGGGAGAACCGGGTGAAATTTTGGTCAGAGGCTACAACGTGATGAGTGGTTTTCTCGATGATGAGGAGGCAACGGCAGCGGCAATCGACGCCCAAGGCTGGTTACATACAGGTGATATCGGCGTCCTAAGCGAACTCGGAGATCTGCGGGTCACGGACCGACTCAAGGATCTGTTTGTCGTGGATGGATCCAACGTCTCTCCCGCGGAGATCGAGTCCATCCTGCTTTGTCGGGAGGATATCGCCCAAGTGGCGGTGATCGGCGTTCCGGATGATCGTCTCGGAGAAGTTGGGATGGCGTTTGTGGTTCCGAGCGGTACCAGATTCGTCGATGAACTCGAATTGGGTGACTGGTGTCGATCGAACATGGCAAATTTCAAGGTCCCTCGCCGGATCGAGGTGGTTGATGCATTACCCACGAACGCGACGGGGGAAATCACCAAATTTGTTTTGCGAGAATGGGTTTCACGAAGAGGGATCTGAAGTTGTCTTCATGTCATCGATGGGTTCAGCCGTAAGGTCACGGTTTTCTTTAAAGAACGAAGGGGACCGGTAAGTTCTGATCAAGCTTGGGGATGATGGCACGACTCAAGCCGATAATGCGGACGAACACATCCATCTGTGACCGCCTCTGATCCCTTTCAGGGGGCGCTGGTTTACAGTCCGCTTGGTTTGTTCCAGCTTCTTCGGGCAAAACAAGGAAGGCTGAGCATGACCGGAATCTGTGCAGAACGTGTGGTCATTGTCACTGGAGCTGGTGGCGGTATTGGTCGAGAGCATGCCTTGGAGTTTGCTCGTCAAGGCGCCCGGGTGATCGTCAATGACTTGGGTACGAACGCTCGCGGCACAGGGCAAAATGAAGATGTTGCTCAGCGTGTGGTTGACGAAATTAAAGCGCTTGGTGGTCACGCTGTTGCCGACCATACCGACGTCACAGATTTTGCAGCCTGTGAAGCTTTAATCCAGCGGACGATCGAGACCTTCGGCGGTTTGGATGTGGTGGTGAACAATGCGGGATTTCTGCGAGACCGGATGTTTGTGACCTGTTCTGAGGCGGAGTGGGACAGCATCATTGCAGTCCATCTCAAAGGCCATTTCTGCCTTGCTCATCATGCTGCAGCTTACTGGCGAGCCCAAGCCAAAGCGGGTGAGCCCAGGGACGCTCGGATTATCAATACGTCCAGCGGTGCCGGGCTTCTTGGCAGCGTCGCCCAGGCAGCTTACAGCGCAGCGAAGGGTGGCGTCCTTTCCCTGGGCTTGGTTCAAGCGGCGGAACTGGCGCGTTATGGCGTCACGGTCAACACGATCTGTCCAGCAGCTCGAACCCGCATGACGGAAACGGCCTTCCCCGAAATAATGGCGAAGCCAGAGAGCGGTTTCGATGCCATGGATCCGGCCAATGTCTCGCCCCTCGTCGTCTGGCTTGGCTCACAGGAGAGCCGCCACATCAGCGGTCGTGTCTTTGAGGTAGAAGGAGGAATGGTCGCTCTTACTGGAGGCTATCACCGGGCTGCGATACGCACCAAGAGCAGTCGCTGGGAAGCCGATGAAATGAAGCATATTGTGGAGGGGTTACTGACCGAGGCGCCCGACCCGCTGCCCGTGTATGGGGCAGGGGAACGGAAGGGGTCATAGCCCCAAGATGGCTTGGCTCCGTTTCAGGGTCCAGGCGAGTCCAAAACCGCCGGCAGTGTAGGTGCTTAATCTTTGGCTCAGAGGGAGCCAGTGAGGACGAAGACGAGCCAGCATCCAAAATGAGCCGAAAATACATGCAACCACCACCAACTGCGCCAGTTCGAGACCCAGATTAAAACCCAAGAGTTTGGCAATCAAATCGCCTTGTTGGAGACCGAGTTGTTCAAGCATGCCTGCGAAGCCTAAGCCATGGAGCAAGCCGATGATGATGACGAGCGGCGAGGGCATCGGTGGTTGGTCCAATAAAGCGTTTCGGGCGAAGAGCACGATCGAAAAGGCGATAAGAAACTCCACCGTGGTCGCAGGAAATTGCAGGATGCCCAGCCCTGCTAGAGTCAGCGATCCTGCGTGCCCGATGGTGAAAGCGGTCACGAGCAGGACGAGACTTTTCAAATGACGTACACCCAGCGTGAGGACCCACAAAAAGAGTAAATGATCCCAACCGGTCAACAAGTGCAGGAATCCAAGGTTCAAACTTTCGACAAACCCAGGATTTGGGCGGGGATACTCGGGTAGGATCAACGGCTCGGGCAGTTGGGTGGTGGCCTGCAGTGTCTTATCACCCTCCCTGAGTCGTGCGAGGATCATCGGGTGAGCGCCGTCTGGCCGATGGAAATCGATAGTGGCTCCCCGCAAACTTGAGCCACATTCGAGTAGACCCTGGAGAGGGTAAATGGGGCGTATTGACGGCTTGCAGCGGGTCGGAAACCGAGGACTCAGCTTCTGGGCTCCTTGACCCCGTGTCGCAAACGAAAAGCGATATGTTCCGGCTTGGGTCGCTTGCAAATCGAGAAAGCCGAGACCACCGTCGTGGGCACCCGCAGAAGTCGCCCCTGCGACGGTTCCAAGGAACAAAAAAAATGTTCTCATCGCTCGATCCGATATCGAGACTTTAACGCTTTCAGTCGAGCGGTGCCCGCCGAGCTTTTGGCTGACTTTTCAAGTTGTCGTCGAACGCCAGCTCGTAAGACATCATCCTTGGGTAAGCCGGGCTCTTGATCCCCTAAGAGTCGGATCAGGTGAAAGCCGAAGTTAGATTCCAGAGGGCCTTGCCATCGGGGACCTTCAGTGAGGCGGAACAAAGCTTTTGCAAAGGGATTACCGAGTCGCTTCGCCAACCCCTCTTCATCGATGGGGCCGATCACACGGCCATGAATAAAGACATCGCCTTGAGGGGTTTTTGGGGTCTTATCTTTATATTTTTCCAGTATTTTGAGTGCACTTTCAGCGTCTTCTTTGGCCTTAGCTTGTCGGGACTGATGACTGAAGAAGAGGTGGGCGAAACGTCGTCTTCGCGGCAGGCTAAGATCGTCCCGATTCGCTTCGATGTAATCATTGATCTCTGCCTCTGATGGGGGGGCCGGCGGCAATCCATTCTCGAGATAAAAACGCATTGCTTGAGCGAGTCGGCGCCGCACGACGGGATCATTTCGGTCCAGCCCAAGTTGTCGAGCCTCCCGACTCAGAATCTCCATTTCGACCCAGGTCTCTTCGAGTTCGGTGACTTCGGAGGGCGTGGGTGGACGACGGCGTTGGCGTTTGAAGTCTGCCTCGAGATTGGAGCTAATCTCTGGACTCAACTCGATGACCAGGTCGTTGTCATGAGCGGGAGGCTGGAGCCACAAAAGGAAGCCGGCGATGATCGCAAATGGAAGCAAAGGCTCTCGCCAGAGACGCTTCATAGGGTCGCCTTCCGTGGCCTCTAGCTATCCCGGGGAATCCGGGCGGAAATGGTGCGTGGAATATTAAGCCAAACCAGAAGCTCGGGGGTGAGGAAGGGCTTTCCATTGTTCAATAATGCCACCGAGATATCCCGTTCAGGATCAGCCCAGCAGAGTATGTTCGTGAAGCCGAGATGACCGAAGGCTTTCGGTGTCTTTGCACCGTAGAGACCCATCAATGGTGAGCCGAGCATAAACCCCAGGCCGTAGCGGATGGGCAGGAGTATGATCTTATCGATTTCAGCGACATTTTGCTCCATCACCGCAGCCCGTACCGTTGATTCTTGGAAAATACGCCGACGTCCATGTTGACCACGGCGCAAGAGACATTCGAAAAACGCCGAAAACTCGTTTGCTGTTCCGATGACGTTACCACTGGGAACGATGCCCGTGAGAAATCGAGCATCATTTGCCATGGCGACGATGCCATCCAGATCCGCATCGAGCGCTTTGATCAGTTGACGATTAAAAGGTGGCAAACTGGGGGGCCCCATCGCATATTCTCGAGCGACTGCTTGCGTTTGGTTGGACGCTACCCCGTACGTGAAATTGAGGTTCATGGGTTCGGTGATCCATTGCCGAAGCAGTTGTCGGAAGGGTTGACCAGTTTGCCGCTCCAGTAGCGCTTGGATCAGGAAGCCACCATTGACTGCTTGATAAGCCAGGCTTGCTCCTGGGGTCCCGGTCGGCACAGCCTCCTGAAGAGCTTCTAGCATCATTTCGGAATCGTGAAGCACATCGAGGTTCGTGGTTTGGGGGTGAGCCAAATGAAGACCTGCNCGATGACTTAAGACCTGTCGCAAGGTGATCGTGTCNCGATCTTTGCCCTTCANCTCCGGAAGGTAGGTCACCACGGGTTCATCAAGATCGACGNAGCCCATCTCGCAGGCTTTCAGGGCCAGCATACCGGTAATGGATTTCGAACCGCTGAAGAGGTTAAACAAACTGTCTGGGGTTGTCGGGACAAGGGGAGCATCGTCCGGGTCTGNCGGGCCATTGCCTCGGCTGTGCCCGATGCTGCGCTCAAGGACGACTTTTCCTCGTCGACGAAGCGAAAGACTCATACCCGGCTGTAAGCCAAGTCGATAGTAGCTCTGCACTGACGACCAAATCGCTTCGATGGTCTCNGNGCTGAGATCACCTGCTTCAGCGGGTTCTTCTCGAGGGCTGATGGTGGTCACTTGGTCTGGGTCGAAACGATGTTTGACCCGTCTCCAGAGCTTGCTCAAGGAGCCTCCAGAAAGCGAAGAACGCTTCGGTTGAAGCGCCGCTTCNGTTCCAAGTTGGGTGCATGAGCCGCTTTCTTCAAGATCTCAAGTTGACAGTGANCACCGATCTTNTGTTGCAGTCGCTGAGCCAAGTGGAGCGGAAAGATTGCGTCGTGCTCACCCCAAANTAACAACGTTTGNGCTTTGGGGGGTTGGCGGGGAATTTGCGAGCGATGACCATCAAGGTACTCGAGNAGATCCAGCAANAGTTCTCGTTTACGTTCCACATGNTTGCTCATCAGATTGCGATGCGCATCTCGAAGGAGCGCCNAGGGNAGCCGTGGTGGCTTGTGCCAAGCAATCCCNAGGAGCNGCCGAAGCTGACTTGGGTCGTCGGGAAGCAGCAGATCCGAGATGTGTTCAACCCCCATCTGCTTTANAGTCGCTTCNTGATCGGTTCGAGTGATGACATCGCCCGGACAGCCGACCAATANCATTCGCCGGATGCGTTCAGGCCATTTCGTTGCNATGGTGTAGGTTACAAAGCCACCGTAACTGATGCCCATCATNTCAGCCTGAGGGATATCGAGTCGGTTGAGCAGTTCACAAATCGCCTCGGCTTGGAAGGTAATGCTTCGCTCCGGTGCCGACGTGGTACTNCCACCGAAAAAAAGAAGGTCAGGTATGATCAGGCGGTATTGTTTCGAGAGTGCTGCGATTTGTGGGTACCACTGCCAGAGCGCGCTGGCCCCAAAGCCGTGAAGGAGAACCAATGGGGGGGCGTTGTTATCACCAAGCCAGTAGGCGAAGTGGCCGAAATCTGTCGTTGTTGTACACGNTCGCAGTCCATGCTTNCGATATCGCCGCTTCAGCAGTCGCTCCTGAAAACGAGTCGGACTCAACCGCTCGCGTATCACTGCCCGTGACGCCTCAGGGACAAAGGTAAGCAAGGATGGGTACTCCCTTAAATTGGATTTGTNTCCCCGAAAGATTGTGGAAGGTGCAACTTGGTTCTCGATTACGGGTCTCAACCTTTTTCGCCTCCATCGTAGAAAGATCGGCCGATCGTATCAAACTGTTGAGTTTCTGTTCGTCACGGNCACTTTTAGAGACGTTGCCTATTCCCAACTCACCCTCATCATTCGCACCTCTTTCAGCCAAGAAAAGCGTGTAGCTTAGGGTCTGAAATTCCTGCGAAGCATTTTGAGTCAATGGNTCGTTGCACCCGTCTAATGGGCATTCGATGTCTCGATTGATCGAGGGAATAGTTGTCAGGTCCATGCACTCAGTGTGGCATGAAACAGGGCTTTCGGGCGAGACCACATGGTGGGTCTTTGCGGTGCCCAAGAGGAACCTCTTCTATTTGCTGAGATNGCATCANGNGNGGAGGCGATGGATTGGNTGCTGGTCGACGATGATCNAGGAACTCTGTTGGCCGGATCGTCGGCTCATGANGTCTCGGTTGGTGGTCGATCNCTGGGCNGCACCGATCGNACTTGAGTCAAAAGACATCGGTTTGTAGACTGGCTGGTTAAAGATGAGGAGGGGCGGCATGATGTTCACGACAAGCGGCCCTCCATGCCTGTCAGGCAAGCTTCACCCTCGAAATCAGGAGANTTTTTTCGGGTGTATCGTTGNGGAGCTGCNTAAGAATAACTTTAGTTTCNCCCCGAAGGAGGAAGCGTGAGAATTTTCGTCGATATGGACAATGTCCTGGTTGATTTCNCATCAGGAATCGAGAAGTTAGAGGGTCAAACCAAGGCGGNCTATGAGGGGCGTTACGATGAGGTCCCNGGTATTTTTGCGACCATGGANCCGATCCCTGGAGCCCTCGAGGGCTACCGCACGCTGTGTAAAGATCACGACGTCTTCATTCTCTCCACTGCNCCTTGGGGGAACCCCAGTGCTTGGAGTGATAAGCTGCTCTGGGTTCAAAAGCATCTGGGTGATGTGGCTGAGAAGCGTCTTATCTTGACCCATCACAAATACCTCGCTCGAGGTGAGGTGCTCATCGANGANCGCCGAAAGCGGGGAGCGGGTGCTTTTGAGGGACTGCACCTACATTTTGGCGAGCATGGAGATTTTAAAGACTGGGCAGCCGTTGTGGCTGAGATTCAGGCCATCACCTAAAGTCGAACAGGATGTGGACGACACCTTGGCAAAAANGTCATTCTGTTGTGTCCTGCAGTCGTTCCGGGAGAAGGTCATCCATGGCGAAACCGATCGTCGTCCGATTTCAAGGTAAAGAATCACGTTTCGACCATAAAAAGGTGAGTCGAAGGAAGCTTTACGGCTACCGTCGACGGCAGGCGATGGATGCCTCGGGGGCAACGTGTACGAAGGCGAGTCTGACTGAAGACGGACGGTTCTTGCTTGAGTCGGGCATGACAGCTCAAGGTTACTTTACGGCCGATAGGCGCTGGGTACCCAACAAAGAACTGGTGGGCTTGGATCCAGAGGGGGGGGNTGTCGAAAAGGTGCCGAGTACCTTGGGANTGGCACAACCTTTGGAGGCAGTGAGACCTCAAGATCTGCTCGATCTACGTATGTCTAGCGTTTATGCCTTGGCGGAACAGAGTGTGGATGCGGAATTAAAGACGGCCTTGGAGCAGGGCACCATCTTTAGATTCGCTTTCAATTATCGTGGCGACTACGAGGCGGAGACAGCTTTTTTGGTGGCCAACGACTCCGGAACATTTGCGGTAATTGGAGACGTGACATCGCCGGAGTGGATCGAGCCCGTGGCAGTGCAGGCGGTCATNAGTGAAGAGGAAGAGGATCCTTTCGAAGACGATCTCGATTTTGAAATGTTTTAGTTGTTTGGCGATCCATGTCCCANCACAGTCTTGATCNCGGCATGTNGGGAGCATCGATGACTCGTCGNAGTTCGGCTGATCTCATTCGACAAGATCGCCTAAGGCGCCTCGAGGACCAGTCGAAAACCGATGATCGGCAAGGCAAGATCAAAGGCGATTTCATCGGTGACNGCCATGGGGTTGATGCCCATACGCACCGCTGAGCGCAAGAAACGTCGGTCATCATCCATCCAAGAACCCCCGCGCATCACCNGCAATGAACTCACACCTTCCGTCCACGCACTGCCATCACTCGGCGCACCGTGGTACGAGGCGTGATAGCGATCGGCTGTCCATTCCCAAACGTTGCCAATGAGATCGCATATACCTTGGTCGGAGTTGCCTTCCAGCCGGCTGCAAACGGGTTGCGTGCCTGTTTGTCCACAGTTCGTGTCCACCACAGCAAGATCACAGTCGGCTTCACGGTCACCCCATGGGTTNAGCCGGTCCTGTCCGCGGCTGCGTGCGGCATATTCCCATTCCGCCTCAGTGGGCAGTCGTGCGACCTGCTGATAGGTANTTTCACGCCATGATCTGAAGGCTTCGATCTCGGGCAGGGTCACACAATTCATGGGATGCATGGCCCGTTCAGGTTTCCCGTAATTGCAATTGAAAAGCAGTTCAGACCCCGCATGCGTCCTCAACATCGATGGTTCAGGGCATGCACCAGCAGCCATGCACAACCGATAGAGGGCAACGGTCACTTCGTGCTTGGACAAATAGAAACTAGGGACGGTCACCTCATGGGCCGGTGCCTCGTCNGTAAAAACCGTCCCATCGCTACCCATTTGGTAGGTGCCGCCCTGAATCAGGACAAAGTCCAAGGTCGGTAAACAGTTGGCGCAACCATCACCGCTGACTGAATTGCCATCGTCGCAAGCCTCGATTTCAGCAAGCGTTTCGTCAGCCCCTGACTGGCGCAAGACACCGTCCCCGCATCGAGCGACAGAGCATGTGTTGAGACAGGTGTCCGAATCAACATCATTGGCATCATCGCACTCCTCGAAATCGTCATGACTGTCCTGGAGATCCATCCTGACGATGCCATCACCACAGATCGCATGACGACAGTCGTTGGTGCAGGCATCGTCATTCTCATCGTTGCCGTCGTCACATTGCTCGTAAGCCGGGTGATTCCCATCCGGATTGCCATCACCATCGATATCCTGACGCAGTACGCCATCGCCGCAATAAGCAACGCAAAATCCGCTTTCTTGCCCAACCGATAAAAAGCAGCCGACCCCTTTGCCCAATCCAGAACAATCCTCTTCGGTGCTGCATCGAGTGGCGCCATCGATGCTCACGAACCCTGATGGACAGCCCAACTGCAGACTTAAAGACAACCACAATGAGAGCGATCGAGGGCTCATCCCTGGAGGCCAAAAATCGTTAAAATGGCACCAATGATCACGGCACCCAAACCGACCGCAACGGTTTGGTCAGCGCGCTCCATGCCCTGTTGAAATTCTGCGGCTGTCGCTTGATTCGGTAATCCGCCAGTTCTGTTGATCGATTGCTGAAAAGCATTCGTTTTCTGAGCGCCCTGCCAGTAACCGTATGCGGAACCGACGAGACCAAGGCCAACGGCCACCACGCCAGCCTGACGCATGCGCTTGCGACCAAGACTTGGCAGGGGTTCCCCGAAGGTTTGTGCAATCAACTCTTCGGAGACCTTGTCGATGACCTCCAAAAGTTCTTTATACTCGGTCGTTGTGACCTGTGATCGAGCCACTACGCGGGCTTCTTCAACCATCAAAACCTTGGCTTGCAATAAATAACGCTCCCCGAGTCGACCGAGCGTAGGCACCAAAAGGTAAGGGACGCCGAGGGCGCCGCCGAGCTCGACCAAGCAATTGCTGGCATCACAGCCCAGGGTTGTCTTTTGTTGCTCGAGATCCAAAAGGTCGCGCATGTCTGAGCTGCTCAGGATGGTACGAAATCGCCCGCTTTTCTTGAGCCGAGTCAGCAACGCTTCATTGAGCAGTTGGTCGAGTCCTTTCGGTACACCGCTCACCGCCACTAAATCCATCACAGCCAAACCCGTATCCTTTGCATCATCATTCGACGCATCGGCTGCGCGGGTTTCGTGTACGGGCACTAAAAGCAACGCAAGACAACAAAGGATGGCAAAAGGCTGCCGGCGGCTCCGCACGATTCGGGCTCTCCATGTGGCATCGAGATTATTCTTAAGAATCCTACTGGCCGTCAAATCGCGTGTTTTCGTGTTGGGATCCAAAGGACACCGACGAATGATTTACACTCGTCACCTCATCATGAGCATTTTCATGGTGATTGGGTCGCTTCGGTCACCATCGCCCACAAGTCTTTTCGTCAGCGATTCGAAACCTGTCGGTCATTTAGTGATCGACGATGTCGACTATATTTTTCGCTCTTGAGTCGGAGCGTTCACGAGTATCGAATCGAATGAGATAGGAACCAAGGACCCGAAAGCGCCTTCACAATCCCTTCGCTGAGACCTAGCGTGGTGGGGGAGGTTGCTCATGCCTAAACTCCATCTCACCAATGAAGAAGGTCGCAATACGACCGTCCAATTTAAGGCGGTGAAAGCGCAGCCGAGTCCGCGATTGGGTCTGCCCGGTGAAGCGGTGGAATTTTATCGTTACCTTTCGGCGGTTCGCGAGGGATGCCATGACATGCTGGTTGCTCAGCATGGTGAAGATTATGCTCAGGCTTTGGTCGATGGGGATCCAGAGGTGGATATGGAGCAAGTGGGGCGCCGGATTGGTGCCACGGATGTGGTCTATTTGGACGACGCCGGTGAGGTCCTTTACGCCGCGCCTGAGGTGATCGAGGTGATCTTCGATGCAGCCGGCGACGAAGTGGAGAGAAGGCGCCCGAAAGACGTGGCTGCCAACGTGAATGAAGGCGAGCCGGTTCATTGGACAAGCATGAAGATGAACCGCAGGCTTGTCGTTCGCCGGTTTGCCTTTCGTCGAAGTCTACAGCTCCGCCATGTGGATGGACTCACGTATGATTACCTCTACGCCATGGCGAAAGATCTCGACGAAGAGGATAAAATGGTCCTGATCGGCGCTGGAACGAAGGGGAAAGATCCTCTTATATTTCAGCACAATGGCAGTCCGTATCGTGGCTTCTTGGAGGGCCGCATCGATGGCGATCGCTATCAACTCTTGCTTCATCTTTCGAACTTGGAATTGAAGCGCCCGGAGGTGAGCCAATGACATGGCTGCAGGGGAGCGGCGAGCAACTGGGGTCGGGGCGAGTTTACCCAGCGGGCAGTGTGAACGACCGGGAACTCATGGGCTGTCTGCAAATGTATCGTCGACGGGTCGCTAGTTCGTATCGGGGGCTCAAAGGCAGCGAACTGGGCGAGTTGCCGGCCGGTGAGTTTCACGTCTCCCCCAAGGTTGACGGTGAACTTTGGTTCCTGGTGAAGCGAGATCAGTCGGTGGTTCTCATCGCCAGCAATGGACGTGTACTCAGTGGCGATCTGCCTTTGCTCAAAGAGGCGAGTGCAAGCTTCGGTTCTCGAGCGGCCGATGGCTTTGTCATCGCCGGCGAACTTTTTGGTCTGTCGGGTAAAGGCCGGCCGAGGGTCGGTGATGTCGCCGCTCTCCTTGGGGGCGATGGTGATGTGGCTCGCTTGGGCTACCAAGCATTCGATGTGGTCAGTGTGGCTGACTATGGCACCCCACCAGATGTCTACAGTGATCGATTCGCCGAGTTGCAACGGCTGTTGAGCGACGGCAAGAGAGTGAAAGCGATCAAGACGGCCGTTACCAACGACCCCGTTGAGATCAAAAGTCACTACGATGCATATGTTGAAACTGGTAAGGCTGAGGGACTTGTACTGCGAAGTGGTGATGGGCGCGTCTACAAAGTAAAGCCCAGTTTCACACTCGATTGTGTGGTTCTTGGGTTCACGGAGCGAGCGGAAGACCGAGAGCAAGCCCGCTCCCTTTTATTAGGTCTTGTGCGAGAAGATGGCAGTCTGCAGTTGGTCGGTGCATGTGGCAATCTCGGCAGCGATGAGGAACGAAAAACGCTCAAATCTAAACTTTTGCCTTTGGTGATACCGTCTGATTTTCGTCAAGTGTCCGGCAGTGGTGCCATGTATCGGCTGGTTCAACCGGAGGTGGTGGTCGAAGTTGAATGTACTGATCTGCAAGCGATGAACTCATCTGGCGAATCCATTGAGCGATGGGCAATCCAGTGGTCGGAAGAAGCGGGCTGGCAACCGCTATGTCGTGTGGCCAGCGTGTCCCTCATTCATCCCCGGATCCAGCGAATCCGCAGCGACAAAGCGGCTAATACAGTGGATGCTCGCCTGGCTCAGGTTAGCGAGCGCTGCTGGGTTGTCGGGCAAAAAGAGCCAGCGAGCGCTACCGATTTACCCACCAGTGAACTTACCCGCCGAGAGGTCTACACGAAGGAGGCGAAGGAAAAGACTTCTGTACGCAAGTTGTTGGTTTGGAAGACAAACAAAGAGGCTGCTGACCAGGACTTTCCGGCTTACGTCGTTCATTGGACCGATTACAGTCCGGGGCGGTCAAAACCTCTAAAGCGTACCGTTCGTCTCGCTCCAAATGCCGTTGAAGCCCAGCGGATTGCCGACGATTTCATCGCTTCGAAGATCAAAAAGGGCTGGCAGCGAGCCGACCGCGCCTAACGCTCGCAGAAGAACGCACTGTCTCGGTTGCAGTTGGCATCATTCCATCGACCGTTGCCCAGGACCTGACCACAGTCCTCACCGGCGCCATGATCGTTGGGTTCGTTGTTGTTCCAGTTGCGGTAATCGCTGTCTCGACCAGACCAGCGCCATTCGCCCTCCACCTGACGATCATTCATACCGATCCAGGCACCGCCTGCTTGGCTTCCGAACCATGCACTGTCTTCTGCGTCATCGATCGTTGCTAAACTCCCCCCAAAGCGTTCACAGGTTTCAAGGGCATCAGACCAGCGTTGACCCTCGACGCAAAGAAAAGTGGCGTGAGGGCGGTCTGTCTCCAGTTCAGTGCAACCTTCCGGGAGTTCTTCGATCGTGCAGTCTCGACTGCAGCCATCCCAGTTCGCTTGATTTCCATCGTCACATTGTTCACCGGCATCGACCTCGCCGTTGCCACAGGCGTCGGCTGGAATGGGTCCCACTAAATTCAAGGCATAGTCCCCGAGCCCTTGCCGTCGGTAGTGTTTGACTTTGACGACGTAATCACGCCGAGCTCGCAACTCGTAACGGACTTGGCAATTCCTGCCTTCGGCGCTGTCATCATCACCCACGAGAAACCGTCCTTCGGAGGTAAGTAGCTCACAGTAGGTGTCGATGTTACCATCGGTCCAGGCCACAAAAACCCCTGCTTCGGGTGCCGTAAAGCGAAAGTAATCTCGATCCCCACCGTAATGGATGGTTCCTTCCGTACGACTCACTGCCTCGACGGTTGTCGCTTCGTACACATTGTTGGCGTGATCGTCGCTATCCGTTGGCGCTCGCCCTGCATCGACGACGCTGGCATCCACAGGTTCAGACGAATCGATGCCGGCATCCCATGGAGGCGCTTCAATGGCTCCCGGGCCACAGCCGATGATGAGGAAGCTCATGAGGAGACGGCACTTCATGGTGGGTTTCTAGTCCGCAGCCTTGATAATTGCCAGTTGGTGCCACGAAATTTCTGATCAGCCACTTGGTGAAACGCTTCGATTGTGGTGGCTTGCCCAGCGGAGATTCCACCATCGGAAGTGTTCTTTTCGGACAAAGAGGAGATGGGTATGCACGATACGGTCGCTGTTTGAACTCAGAGTTCGCAGTGCTTGATTCGTGATCCTGCGTGTCGCCAGGAACCCCAGCGTTTCGAGCATCACATCGTATGTATGCCCCTGAATGGTACCAAGGGGCGGGAAAAATCGTTCCCAACATCCAAGTCGTTCGTTTACAGCGGTAGGGACATCGGGTGATGGTGTCTCATCAAGCCCTGTTCGACCTTGCTTTTTGCCAAATTTTTGAAGGGGACGTTTTGCCAGTCGACCATTCCTTGATCAAAGCTCTGGGTGACGAGATCTTTGAAGCCTTGAGGACTCGCCAAACCCTTCCGCCGATTACGGAGCGTTACGCCGACTTTACGATTGATGATGCTTACCAGGTGAGCCTGCGTATTTTGGCGCATCGAAAAGCACGAGGTGAAACCCTTATCGGTAAAAAGATCGGTGTGACCTCCTTTGCTGTCCAGAATATGTTGGGTGTGGATCAGCCCGACTTCGGCTTTCTGTTGGATCAGATGGTCTACGAGGATGAAATGCCCATTTCTGAAACCTTGATCCAACCGAGGGCTGAAGGCGAGTTGGCTTTTGTTCTTAAGAAAAGCCTGGTGGGTCCTGGAGTCACCGATGCCGATGTGATCGCTGCCACCGAGTGGGTCATGCCGTGTTTTGAAGTGGTGGACAGTCGGATCGAAGATTGGCGTATCAAAATCGAAGATACGGTGGCCGATAACGCCAGTTGTGGTCTTTTTTCGATGGGCCCTAAGGTCAAACCTGAGGGCTTGGACTTTCCGAATTTGGAAATGACGGTTTGGAAAAATGGTGAGGTCGTCGCTGAAGGTAAGGGAAGTGCCGCATTGGGAAGCCCCGTGAAATGCGTGACTTGGCTTGCAAATACCTTAGGTCAGTACGGAATCACATTGGATGCAGGCGATGTGATCCTGTCCGGAAGTTGGGTGCCCTTGTTGCCTGTTGTGCCGGGGGATGTCATGAAATTGGAGATTAAGGGCCTTGGGCTGACGGAGTTGCGATTGACGTGAGGAGTCTGCTGACTATTTTCCTGTCGTTCGCCGTCTTCACGGGTGGGTGGAATTCGGTGTTTGCTGCTGTTGCTGAGCAAACGGAATCCGCTGAAGTTCAGGCATCAGGAGCGATCGAGAAGCCTGTTGCTGAAACAGCCCAGGATGTAGACCAGCCGTCTCCGCCTCCATCTGTGATGTCACAGGTGCCCGTGATCAAGAGTGAGGCTGAGCCAAGTGAGTCCCAAGTCTGCCCATCCGTCTGTATCGATAACGATGCATTTGGATACTTCACGGCAGCTCGGGAACTGATCCGAGCAGAGCGTTACGACGAAGCTTTGCGTCTCTACCGCAAAGTGCTGACGCTGAACTTGGATCCTGTGGTTCATGAGCACGCTGAACTTCGATTAAAAAAGCTAACCGAGGTGGATCACAGCGGGCCCGCTGAAGGGCGCTACTATGGGATGTTTCTCGGTGCTGAAGCCGGTTTGGCTTTGCCCATTGGTGGTTTAACGACCTTGGGCATTTTGACTGACGACCCTCCCCCAGGAGAGATGTTCTTTCTTCTCTCCGCTGCGGGTACTCTTGGAGGATCAGTTGTTGGGAAACGACTGGCTGAATCCTATCGACTGACTCGAGCCGAGGGTGAGTTTGGACTGTTACTTGGTAACTGGGCAGCCCTCGCAACGGCCTTTACCTGGGCTATTTTGGATCGACAGGGCTTGGTCGGTAGTGGGGTTAAATCGCTGTGGTGGCTTCCTTTAGGGATTGCCACCATGGGGACTGGCGGTATGTTTCTGGGGGCTCGAACTGCACGCCACTTGGCTCTTGATCGTGGCTCGGCGACCNTGGCTTGGCTCGGCGCTTTTGTGGGGGCGNGTGACGCNTTGCTCATCGCCAATGCGATCGGCAAGCCACCTGAAGAGTATACACCGGACCTCTTGATCGTTGGTTCTTTGACGGGAATGGCCCTGGGGACGTGGTGGGGACGACAAAAGAAGTTCTCGGCGAATCGGGCTCGGCTGCTGAGTTTGGGAAGTTATTTGGGCATGGCTTCCTTTGCCGCCGGCGCATCGCTTCTTGGAAATGATGATACCCGTCGCATCAGCGGTGCGACGGTCATGGGGAGTTTTGCCGGTATTGGTTTGGCTTANATCGCCACGGCAGGGTTGGAGCGGGGGGGAGGGACAAGGGTTAACAATCTACGCATCGGTCCGCCCCTGGTTCTTCGTGACCACCGGGGGCTTCAGGTTCACGGACCTCTTTTGAGTTGGAGTTGGTGACATGCCCGGCCTGTTGTTGAGTCTCAGTCTTTTCGCCACGNCGTCGCCGGTTCTNGAGTGCACTGTTTTGGAGTGCCTTGAGGAAAAAAGTGCNGCTGCGGTTGCTCTGCGGATGATGAGTGCGGCAACCGTCCTCGAATCGGAGGGACACACTGATCTCGCACTTGGTCTTTACNGCCGTTTATCTCGGAAATCGGGTCATCCNTATCAAAACCTGGCGAAACAGGCGATCGCCCGGATTGAACAGGCGNGCGTTGCGCGTAGTGCGTTGTTTAGCTCCATGACCACAACAGCGGTGCTGACGGGCGGCTTGACCATGAGTGGGCTGCTGAANTTTGGTGGCGAACGTATCCGTGGTGAAGCTTACGTTTTAACGGCGACAGCTTCNGCGATTGCTGGGGCTTACGGAGGCCTGTTACTGGCTCGTCGTTTCGAGCCGGCTTTAGGGGCTGTTGAACTCGGAGCTTCTTCTGCGGTCTTCGGTTTCTTATCCACNTTAAATCTTCTTAATGCCCATGCAGAAGGGGATGATATGCCCGCTGCTATTTTGCTATCGACCACGGTGGCGACGGCTTTTGCTGTCGGCGGCGCCACCTTGGGTCAGCGCTTTCATGTCCACGACTCGGGGGTGCGACTCGCAGGCACTTTGGCGGTGGCTGCGGCGATNGAAGCATCATTGCTGTTGGCAGCATTTGATGTGGAGGATCCTTTGTTCATCGATCTCGTCATACTCGCTGCNGCCGGTGGGGGTGCGCTGGGGCTTTATGCCAGTCGAGGTCGAGCCTTACCCTCGGGTCGTTATCTTACTCTTTGGGTCGGTGGGTTAACCGGGTTTCTCGTTGCAGGGACGGGCCTGGTTATTTTTGAGCCTTCTTCTGATGAGGTTGTATTTTCACTTCTTGCGACTGGGATCGGCGCGGGGATGGTGACGGCCTGGATAACGGGACGCCAGGATGTTGGCGAACCTTATCCGCCCCGAAACACATCGAAGATATCCTTCGGCCCACCCATGGTTCTTCCTGACCGCCGTGGGGGCATTGCAGTCGCCGCTCCGTCTTTGCANGTTCGTTTTTGAGCAACATGGTTCATGTCTCGATTTAAAGCAGCGATCATCGGCAGCGGTAACATCGGTACCGATTTGCTTTACAAAGCCCTACGAAGCCATTGGGTGGAACCTGTTTGGATGGTTGGGATCGATCCGGATTCCGAAGGTCTCGCTCGGGCCCGTGAGTTGGGATTAAAGACGACCCATGAAGGGGTTGCTGGCCTTGTTCCCCATGCAGAGGCTGATGGCTTGCAACTGGCCTTTGATGCGACCAGCGCTTATGTTCATCAGGCTAATTATGAGGCGCTAATTCCTTTCGGTGTGAAGATGATCGACCTCACGCCCGCCGCCATCGGGCCTTACTGTATTCCTCCGGTCAATCTTGNGACCGCCGTGGCCCGTGNCGAGTCGAATATCAACATGGTGTCCTGTGGCGGTCAGGCCACCATTCCNATGGTGGCAGCGGTCCATCGTGTGCAGCCGGTGGAATACGGCGAGATTGTGGCNACAGTGGCTTCTCGTTCGATCGGACCTGGGACCCGCAACAATATCGATGAGTTCACNCGCACGACCCGTGCGGGAATCGAAGCGGTNGGGGGGGCGAAGGTGGGCAAGGCCATCATCATTATCAATCCGGCCGAGCCACCCATCATGATGCGAGACACCATTCANTGTGTGGTGGCTGAGCGCCCCGATGAAGACGCNATTCGAGCCAGTGTGGAAGCCATGATCGAGGAGGTGAAGACCTATGTCCCNGGNTACTTGCTGAAAAACGGNCCNNTNTTCGAGCCNTTNNCNGATGGTCGTTGGCGTATTTCGACCTTTTTGGAAGTNCAAGGNCTGGGNGACTACCTGCCAACTTATGCCGGCAANCTCGACATCATGACNGCTGCNGCNNTNCGNTGCGGNGAANTGATTGCNCAGGGNGCNAANNCATGAACTTGCAGGGGAAAAAAAGTCGTNCTNCACGACATGTGNCTGCGGGATGGCATGCATGCGAAACAGCACCAGATCNGTTTGGANGAGATGCGTTCGGTCGCCATCGCCCTCGATGATGCNGGNGTACCNCTGATCGAGATTACGCACGGCGATGGGTTAGGTGGTAGTTCCATCAACTATGGCTTTGCTGCCCATAGCGATGAAGACTACTTAAACGCAGTCATTCCCCATTTAAAGCAAGCCAAGGTGAGCGCACTGACCTTGCCGGGCATCGGTACCCTCGATGACCTTCGCATGGCCATGGATTGCGGCGTTCATTGTCTGCGGGTGGCAACGCACTGCACCGAAGCGGACATCAGTGGGCAGCACATCGGCATCGCCCGGAAACTAGGAGCCGATACCGTGGGTTTCCTNATGATGGCCCACATGGTNAGCCCGGAGGAACTCCTCGCCCAAGCAAAGATCATGGAGGACAATGGCGCCACCACGATCTACTGCACCGATTCGGCTGGTTACATGCTTCCCGGGGACGTGACAGACCGGATCGCCGCGCTACGCTCCGGGCTTCAACCGGAAACGGACATCGGCTTTCATGGACACCACAATCTCTCCATGGGCATTGCCAACAGCTTAGCGGCTTTGGAAGCCGGGGCTTTGCGCATTGATGGCAGTGTGGCNGGGATGGGCGCNGGCGCTGGCAACACACCCCTCGAAGTGTTTGTGGCGGNNTTGGAGCGCATGGGCGCCGACCACGGTTGTGATCTCTACAAGGTGATGGATGTAGCCGAGGACCTCGTGGTGCCATTGATGGACCGTCAGCCCTCCCATCAGGTCCGTGTGGATCGGGATTCCCTGACTTTGGGTTATGCGGGCGTCTATTCTAGTTTCCTCCTGTTCGCCCAGCGGGCGGCGCAGAAGTATGGTCTGCAGAGTCGGGATATCCTTGTGGAGTTAGGCCGGCGCAAGACGGTCGGTGGGCAGGAAGATATGATTGAAGACTTGGCGCTCGACATGGCCAAGAGCCGCCCGCAAAGCCCATGAAGAGTCTCGTTCTTCTCACGGTGTTGACGGCTCAGCCAGGTCAACAGATCGCCGGTGGCGAGCGGGTCCAACTCCGTGAAGCGAACTGCAGCATCGTGGTGCCCAAGGGGTGGTTTGGTACCCTTAGTGATGGCGGCGTCTTTCTCATCGCCTCACACACCCACTCGGGCATGATGATGGTGACCTGGGATACGGGCAGCACCGATGCAGGACTGCAGCAGTTCTTGAGTTCGATGATTCCCCTCGACGAAATGACAGCTTTGCAACCGCTCAGCCGTGCTTCAAGGCGGGGTAAAGGCTACGAAAACACCTACACAATCCACACCGATCAGGGGAACATGAGTGCTTATGCTCGTGGGCGTATGCTTCCAGGGGCGATCGCCTTTGGAGTCATCGGGATGGGGCCGCCAGCCGATCTAGCCCAGTTTAAGTCTCGTATCGCTGATATGATGAGAGGTCTTCGTTTGTTGAATGTCAAATCACGCAAGCAGCAGACAGTCGTCTTTGCCGGCAAACGGCTTGAGTCTTACAAGACAGGTGAAGGTTTAGCCCATCGCCGTCGCATCGAGCTTTGTCGGAATGGTCGCTTTCGTGACGCTTCCAGCAGCAGCCACTACTCGAAGACGCCGACTCACAGACTTCGCTCTACAGGACATGATCGTGATTCAGGGCGATGGCATGTTTTGGGCACGACCGTGACTTTGGTGAGCAACGATGGGGGGCAGGAAGAACTCATCCTTCGCCGAAGCGGTGATCAATGGATGATCGATGGGCAACGCTGGTTTCTCGTGGATGGTGACTGCTAGTCGCCTTTCGATAGGATAGTCGGCATGGGGAGCTATGCGTGGAAAAGAGGGGAACCGTCCTGCCTACAAACTAATCTCCGGCACTTCGCAGGTATGAACCCATGTCCTTTCAACGTTTGTACTGTCGTCACAGGCACCGCTTCTTGTCGTGGCCACACAGACGCCCAGATAACAGCTAAAGCCTGATCTACAATCGCTATCCTCCGCACAGCTAAGAACAACTTGATCGACACAGAGGTTGCTGCGACCCGTGCATTCGGTACCGGTCAGTTCACAGCTTAACTGTGTATGCCCTCGACTGGTCTGATCTGCGATCGCTGCCGTGGTGGAACGGCACGGAATTTTTGGGATGCAGAGAACAAGTCCATCGATCCCTTCGACAGGGAGGCGCTGCTCAACAAAACCGCCTGGACACCCCGTGCTTTCGTTTCCAACGGGATGACAACGGAGGTTGTTGTCATACACTCGAGCACAGGCACCCTGGTCTCCGTGACTGGTATCGCAAGGTGTACCGACTTCCTGGCACGGGTTCATGCCATGACCTTCACGTTCAATCTGCTTCCATAAGTCAGCCAAATTAAGGGGTTCACGGGCTTTGCATTGCCCGGTGTACAGTTGCTCTTCCGGACAAGCCGTTCCATTGGATTGAAGNTCTCCNGGATATTCACANCGTTTCATNTAGCAGGTGGCCTGGCTGTGAAGATCGCTGCAGTCGCTGTCCCGCTCACANCGTTCNCTCAANCGATTACGACAAACNGGTNTGGGAGCCTCTGCACAAACACTATCGATCATTCCGAGTCCGTAGAATGGATTGGTGCAGTGTGCGTTGCCTCGACATAACGTCTCTCGAACGCAGAGTTNTGTGTTCNCANCATGCTNACGATCGACACAGCGATAGCCAACAGGGCAGTGCTCATTGTCCGCACAACGCAACAGGCATTGATGNTGACCATCATTGTGCTCCGTTGATTCGTCCACAGCGAGAACACCACCGCTGACNAGAGCCGGTGAGCAGNGGTTCGCCGCTTGAAGATCCGAACACATCGATTCTTCGACCGGACACGAGTGCAGNCGCGCCTCTTTCAGCCCCGCATAAAGTTGTTCGATTTCGNTATCGATCGGGAGGCANGCTGATCCCNCAANTGNCCANAGGGTGACGGCAAAGAGTCTCATGATCCCCATCCCAAACTGTANACGAAGAATGCCAATCCGAGCCCTCCCAGGGTCGTACCGATCATGTTTTTACGCTGTCGAGCCTCGACGATCTGACTGAACTGTTGCCATGTGGGCGACTCNGGATGCTCATCTTCATCGTAAATCGAGGTGGGTACTTCNTTCTTTTGATAAGCCTCACCGTAAGATTCTAAATCACCTAATTCNGGCGAATTCATTGCGATTCCGACNGTCGNCCCCGCACCCAGGAGNGCNAGTCCCAACCAAAGTACCGGGCGCTGNTAAGCCGGNCGTCGATTTGCTGGTGATGTCGTCCCNAAATCNTTACTTTNAGGGGGTGANANCTTTTCGATTTTGGGGCTCTTGGGTACTTCTGAGGGAGTCGTTGCTTGTNGAGGAGGCTCAGTGCCTTGTTGNGTCTCTGGTGCTGCGACGGAAGCCTGCGGGGATTCAGGCGCCTGGGATGANAGTGGCTTGAGTCCCTCGGTGACCATGGCTTGAATTAAGACAGGTAACGTCTCAAGCAATTGACCTTCATCGGGAATGATCTCGCTCCGNCGGGCAAGGACCTCGGCATCATCGACACTTGTAAGCTTCAACGTGAGAATGAATTTGCCACCGAAAGTTCCAAGACTCGAGGTNAACAAGTAGGGGACGCCCAAGGCACCGCCTAGTTGGGCAAGACAACTGTCATCTTCACACCCGAGCGCATTTTTTTGTTCTTCCAGAGTCAGCAGATCTTTNATGTCGGAGCCGCCGAGAACGGTACCAAACCGACCACTCTCATTGAGACGGGCAAGGACCAACTCGTTGAGCATATCACCAACATTTTTATCCACTCCACCTTTCAGTGCGAGATCCAGTACAGCCATGCCCGGCTTTTCACTGCTGTGCGCNGGNCCGGTTGCCGTCTGCGTCAAGAGGAGGGTTTGAANGANGAGGCTTAGCATGGGCTACTCATATCGAGAGATGANGGAAAAGACATCGTTGAGTTCNCCTTCACGGGTTTGATNGCATTCGTTCTTAAAANAATGACAATTCGACTCGNTGATGGGCTCACTTGGCTTTGGNCAGAAGANGANNNGGATCTTCCNTGGCTTGAAGTCTNAGGCATTCTTTGTCGCAGAGCCCGAGAGCATCCGACCNAATAATTTGGCGTCAAAACGAACGAAAATNGCTTCTCCCCGGGCGCTGACTTCATCGCCTNCCTTGACCTCGCCCCGCAGATGNACTCGACGGCCTTCCTCTTTTTCGATCCATGCTCGAAAGAGTAGATCATGGTGGCTGGGCGTCGGGCGATCGTAGTGGATCGTCAGACTCTGGGTGACGCAGGGATCGCCTTGACTGATCAAAATGAAGCCCATGAGTTGGTCCATCAAAGCACTCACCATCCCACCATGAACCCAGCCGGGNGCGCCCACGTAACCGTGGTCCAGCCGAACTCGTCCTTGGGCACCATTNTCTAGNGGCTCCAGACGCATCATGGGGGACAANGGATTGGAANGGCCGGTGATCCANGCTCGGTCGGAATAGACGTGAGGGTTCGCTACNTAGTCGCCGTCTTGATAGCATTGAAGGAAGCTTCTCGAACCGTAATNTTCCATTTTTACAAGGGCTTCNNTCACGGCAGTCGTTGCGGCTTGGAGTGTGTGGGCGGGAGCTTCGGAACAGACAGTAAGGTGGGCAAGGCGTCGAAGGACGTCCGCCAAGTTTCGCTTTGCTTCCCAGTCAGGTTGGTCTGGATCCACGATATCCCAACTGCGCATGATGAACTGCCGGACGAAATCTTGAAATTCGTCGCTGTCTTCGGGGGGCGAGTTCGTCATGGNTAATTCCTTTACTTTTCGTGCNNTGANTCAACANGCACNCCAGTTNAATACTGCAGCAAAATGGCAACANAGCGGCCCTTGAGTTGGGTCGATGGAGAGATCAGTTGGACATCTCTGGACGCCGAAAAAGGACCGTTGATGGATCAACTGGACGATGTGCTCGGATCACTTCTCGGCTTGAGGAAAGATACTTTTGAGTTTCATTGCCATCGGGATCTGACCTGAAATTTTCAGCTTCCCTGTCATGAACGCCATCTGGCCATTCAGATCACCGTTCACCATTTTGATATAGTCTTCGCCCTTCATTTTGAGGGTCGTGGTCGGCAATTCAGATGCTCCCTCATGGAGTTCGAAATCTCCGTCGCTAATGTTGATATGCCAGGTTCCCGACCCCTCGAGTTCGAACTGGTAAGTGGCATGCACTCCCCGTGATCCTTCTCGGGTAAAGCGGTCACCTAGGGTATTAAAGTAGTGTTCAACATTATTGACCCGAAAGCTCATGATTGCCTCTTTTAGTGAAAGTTGAGTGCGTTTGATTTCGTCTACCCGTCCTGACTCCGTCAAGTTCGCTTTGCGCACAACTCAAGAAGACGTGAAGTGAACGCAACACTCACGTGATATACCTGTGTTTTAAAGAACTGTAAGGCATTAAAAAAGCGGCACTTAAATGGTTGGCACCGATTTAGCATCGAGGGGTGAGCAGGCCACGGAAGGCCTGTCGGAAAAGACAAGGATGTTATCATGGATGATCGTTATAAGAATCAGGTGATCTTGGGCTGGCGCTCTCCGCGAGCCACAGCGTTGGGGCTGACGCTTGCTTTATTGGTCGTACTTGGCTGTACGAGCGCTGCACTCGCCGCTTCCACGTTCTAGACTAAAAGCTCATCCAGCCGCCGTCGACAGGCAATACCGCCCCATTGACGTAGCGACTCTCATCGCTGGCGAGAAATAGAGCCACATCGGCCACGTCCGCCGCACGTCCGTGGGGTGGGACCATTTGGAAATGAGGCTGGTAAGCATCAAACCCCCCTTGATGGGGAATATAACCTCCAGCCATCGCAGTCATGATGGCACCAGGAGCAATGGCATTACAGCGGATACCTTGTTTGCCATAGTACCAAGCGATACTCCGAGTCAGACCGATCACGGCATGCTTCGATGCAGTATATGCTCCCCCTCCTCGACCACCTCGCAAACCGGCTGCACTGCTGGTGTTAATGATCGATCCACTGCCTTGTTTCGCCATGACTTTGAGAGCTGATCGACTGGCGATGAANGGGCCTTTGGCGTTCACCCTCATGACCCNGTCCCAGAGCTCNTCACTCGTATCTTCGACAGGCGTAAGATTATCGAGGACNCCTGCNTTATTGCACAGCACATCGAGTCGTCCGAAAACCTCNAGCGCACTATCGATCATCGCTTCTGAGGCNTCCGTGCTGCTCACATCCACAAGGCGTGCAATCACGGGNGATTTCGTNNTTTTNAGTTCATCAGCCAACTTGTTGAGTCGCTCTTCTTGAACATCAGCCAGCACTAGTTTTGCGCCTTCTTTGGCGAATCTTCGAGCCATGGCACGACCGATTCCAGAGGCAGCCCCCGTGATGATCGCAACTCGGTTTTCAAGAAGCATTGGTTCCCTCCAAGACGAATAGCGCCGTCGGTCTAAAGGCTTCGATCATTTCGTCTTCGTCCTTCAAATTACTCACGCGGTTACTGATCGCTTCAATCCAAACATGCTGTAGAGCCACTACGTTCCGGAGAGGTTCGTCGTCGGTGCCAACGGACGTCGCATAATGAAACGGTTTCGAAGCGGCCTTTGACGCCATTTTGAAGACGAGTGCAGCATCAGCAGAGACCTTTTACCTAGGTTTTAAGCAACCAAAATGGCGCTCCCAGGAGTTAGTACTGAAACGACTTTCAATTTTCTTCAAGGGCTAGGCTTTACCGTGGGTAGGAGTCACATTAGAAACGGGTCTCACGGGAGCAGCGACGTGGATTTAAAGTTGTTCAAGCAAGCCGTTGGTGCCTTTCCTTCGGGGGTGACCGTCATCACCGTCCGTACGGCAAAAGGTGAGGATCATGGAATGACCGCCAGCGCCTTTACCAGCTTGAGCTTGGAGCCGCCGCTCATCCTTGTTTGCGTTCAAAAGAAAAATACGAGCTACGACTTACTGCGGGATGCGGGCGCTTTTGCCGTCAATATTTTAGCCGCCAATCAAGAGGAACAGAGTAACCGATTTGCGGATCGTCTTTGCGATCGCAATGGAGAGTGGCAGGTTTGGCCTGAAGATCGGGACAAGTTTGCTGATCTTCAGTTTCGTCGTGGACTTCAGAGTGGTGGTGCCGCCTTGATCCATGGCTCTGTTGCCCATCTGGAATGTCGTCTCCATTCTCTGCTTCCCGGTGGGGATCACGGCATCTTTATCGGTCAGGTCGAAACCTGTCACTGGAATGGCCGAGAGGACCCCTTACTTTACGTAAACGGTCAGTATGGGAGGCTGGCGTGAACGATAGCCTCCACTTCGAACGGTCCATGGTTTCTGTTTGGTGCTGACGAGGGGAACTGCGGTTTGGGCTGCGCCGACGAAGTTAGGGGGTAGCCAGCAAGGTGTCGATCGCATCCGTCAGACGTTCGTCCGAGGGCTCCACTGCGGATCGAAACCGACCGACGACAACACCAGCACCATTGACTAGAAATTTTTCGAAGTTCCAACTGACTTCGCCCCGGAAATCCTCCGCCGATTCTTCGGTCAGGCTGATGTAGAGGGGATGCTTGTCGTCGCCCAGAACGCTAATTTTACCGAAAATTGGGAAGGTTGTGCCATAGGTGCTGGTGCAGAATTCCTGGATCTCTTCGTTGGTTCCAGGCTCCTGATTTCCAAAGTTGTTGGCGGGAAAACCAACGACGTTAAAGCCCTGATTAAAGTAGCGGCTTTGTAGGTCTTGCAGCGCCTCGTACTGATAGGTGTATCCGCAGCGTGATGCCACGTTAACCATCAAGGTGATCTCTCCATTGAAGCGAGAAAGAGCGATCGTAAGACCTGCAGCATCTTGGACATCATGCTGATAAACCCCTTGCCCCGTTACCGGCCCAGCATCCGTCGGTGTTGGCATGCCTGAATCGCCATCGGTGGTCGAGCCACCCGCATCCAGGTTGACCACCGCTCCATTCATACAGGCGCAAAGGACGAGGGGGGTGAGCCAACCAAGTCGGTGCATGACAGCCTCCATCAATGGCAGCCTATACGAGTCTTTGGGGTAAAAAAGAAGAAGACCCCGCATGGAGGTCTTCTTCCGGTCCCAAAAGGATGAACTCAAGTGCAGCAGGTTTCGAGCAGCACTCGTGTGACCTCATAAGGATCGCAGTTCGCGTTGGGGCGTCGATCTTCCAAGTAGCCCTTGCCGTCGTTCGCCACGCCTCGTGGAATACGGATCGAGGCAGTACGATCCGCAATACCGTACTTGTATTCGTCCCAAGAACAGGTCTCGTGGGCTCCCGTTAGGCGCAATTCTGTCCCGGTACCGTAAGCAGCCAGGTGACGGTCTCGAGCTTCTTGAGTCCCGAGCTTTTCACAGGCCTCTTCGATAACCTTCATACCACCGTCTGCCCGCATGGTGTTGGTGGAGAAGTTGGTATGGGCACCCGCACCGTTCCAATCACCGAGCATGGGCTTCGCATCGAATGTGACCGTCATGCCATAGGCTTCGGCAATCTTCAGAAGCAGCCAGCGACTGATCCAAAGCTGATCACTGACCAGTTTTGCACCAATTCCAGGTCCGCCAACTTGGTATTCCCATTGCCCTGGCATCACCTCTGCGTTCGTACCGGTGATGGCAATGCCTGCTTCGATGCAGGCCTCCATGTGGTCGTCACTGATTTCCCGCCCGAAGGCACGGTCTCCGCCAGCCGAACAGTAATACATGCCTTGCGGAGCAGGGTAGCCATTGGCGGGGAAGCCGAGGGGACGTCCGTCATCGATGATGGTGAATTCTTGCTCAATACCGAACCAAGGATCCAGTTGATCGAGAGAATGACCGGCGATGAGTCCGTCCAGCGCCGCTCGCTTGTTCGTCGCATGCACGCTTCCATCGGCGTTAAGAACTTCACACATCACCAGAATCGAGTTTTCATCTCGCAGTGGGTCCCGCGTGGCATAGACTGGCTTCAATAAGCAGTCAGAGTCATCGCCATCGGCCTGCAAGGTGGATGAGCCATCGAATCCCCACTCCGGCAATGAACTCACGTCACCACTGAGTACGCTGTCCAAGTCGGCGTTCGAAAAGTTAGAGATGACTTTCACCTTGCTTCGTAAGCCCCACGGCTCGTGACCGTCGATCCATACATATTCAGCCTTCAGAATCATTTTTCTCTCCAGAAAAGTATTGGTTAAAAAGATCAGCCTTGTTGCGGCGGGGGCATAGACAGAAAGAGAGGAAACGTGGAGAGTAAAAATGCACTTGTTGTGAAAAAACTTGTGCGCCTGGGGAAAGAGGTGCGCATCACGTCATAAGCAGCATGACGGAGCCTCATATTTTGAAGCAATATCGAGACTTATTTTTAGTGGGTGATCTGGGCCTAATTGCTGTTCACTAACATCTGATGAACAGCAGGTGAAACAGGCAGTAAACTTCAAGCTGCCTGCGAATTTACGGCTTCCTTGAAGTCAGTCTCAGTGATCTTTTTGAGTCACGACGAGTAAGGCGGGGGCAGCTGGCACGACTTCAAACTCTGAGTGAAAAGGGAAATGTTGAGCGTTTGTCTGACGTGATCAGCGGTCCTTTTGGCGAGACGACGGTATCCACCGATCCTTCTTGTTACGTACGGTGTCCGAAAATCGAGTGAATCAGAGCGCCCAGCCATAGTTAAATCCCAGGGTTGGTAGCCAGGGGTAATCGTTGTGGGGCTGACCGTCCTCTCGCAGTTGGTTAATGCCGATTTGAATTTCTAAAACTTTCCCGTCTTTGGTGGTTTTCTTCCAGCCGACGACACCTCCCAACAGCAGGAAATCATGACCACTCAACACCTTTTCGGGGAGCGCTTTGAGTCCGGCGTCCAACTCGAGTAACTGCAACGCTGAAATGCCCAGTTGTGTGCCACCATGAAAGCGGCCTGTGGGATAAACGAGGAATTGGGCACCCGCGCCCAGGACTCCACCCTGCCAGAGCCAACTGCCACCAGCCAGACTGACACTGAAACTCGCTCGATTGCCAAGAGTCATTTCGGCTTTGGCTTTCGTCAGACCCAGGGGCAGCAATAAAGGGGCAGCGGTCACCGCAATCCTGCTGTTTGCGATTCGGTCATCGTAGAACTGCAATCCACCTCCCTCGGCCTTACGAATACTATCGAGCCAGCGACCTGCTTCTGCTGGGGATGCAAGCAGGACGAGTAAAACGAACCCTCCAAGCCTTTGCATTGATGATCTCCTTCAAAAGACTAAACGACCGATCTCAGGTCTTATGCAACCCCATTTCATTGCGGCGCCACGTAAAGCCCCGTATCTCATTGTCATGGATCCCTTGTTCTACTTGCCTATTGTCTACCTCGGGGTGGTGATTGGCAGTAAAGCTTTGCTTGGCGTCGCGATGCACCGATTGGGTGGGCGATACAACAATCGTCATCCGAGGGCTCAGCAAGACACGTTAACGGGTTGGGGGGCACGGGCAAAGGCGGCTCACTACAACAGCTACGAGGCATGGCCCGTCTTCGCGGTTGGACTCGTCGCCGCCCGGTTTGGAGGGGGCGATGATCTTTGGATTCATGGTCTCAGCCTGATTTGGATCGGCCTTCGAGTGATTTACCTCTACGCCTATGTCGCTGACTTTCATCGATTGAGAACAGTCTCATGGTGCGGCGCGACGTTGGCGGCTTGTTGGATGATGGTGTTGCCCATCCTATGATCTCGCTGCTCACGATCGTATTTATCGGGGGCTCGATCCCCCACGTATCGGCCGTTTCGGGAACGCCTTTGGTTGACGGCGACTTGAATGATGCGGTTTGGCAAAAAGCGTCTCCTCTCGATCATTTTCGTCAGTCGATTCCAGACAACGGAGCGAAACCCAGTGTGTCCACAAGGGTCGCCTTTGCTTACGATCAAGAGGCTCTTTATATCGCCGTCTGGGCGAATGACCCCCTGCCTCCCCGAGTCGTTAGTTTTGAGCGAGATCGTCTAAAATACGACGATAAAATCAGGGTGCTTATCGACACCTATGACGACGATCGGAATGCTTATCTGTTTGCAACCAATCCAGCAGGTGTTCTTTGGGACAGTCAGATCGGTGGCAACGGTCGTCAGAAAAATAAAGATTGGGATGGGCTGTGGTGGGTCGAAACGGTCATTCATGATGGTGGTTGGACCGCCGAATTTCGGATTCCTTTCGCATCCTTGCGGCTGCCTGAGCGCTCCCAACAAACCTGGGGTTTAAACGTTGAGCGATTTTCAGCGAGTCGTCGAGAGACAGTTCGATGGAAAGCTTGGGAGCGGGGAGCTCGCTTCGAGCAGGTGGCTCGAGCGGGTACCTTACGAGGCCTTCAGGGGCCGCCTCGACAGCTTGGTCTCGTCTTGAAGCCCTATGGTTTGGTCGGTTCCGGTGAGTCGAGAATTTTCTTTCAAGGGGGTTTGGATGCGGATCTCCAAATCAGTCGGCCATTAACTCTTTCGCTCACCCTGTTCCCAGACTTCGCCCAGGCGGAGGCCGATCGTGCCCAGGTTAATCTTGGGCTTTCTGCAATCTATCTGGATGAAAAGAGACGTTTCTTTCTTGAAGGTAAGGACTTCTTTGCCTTTTCGATGGGTGATCAGATCCGGCCCTTTTACAGTCGTCGAATCGGTCTCAATGCAGAGGGGGACACTGTATCGATTCAGGGTGGGGCGCGATTGTTGGGCAAGTGGGGGAGTGATACGCTCGGTTTACTTCTTGCTCGCATGGGTCCCTCTGGCGATGAGGCGGGGATCGAAGCGGGAGCCCTGCGCTACAGTCGAGACGTGTTTTCGAGTTCATCGCTCGGGACGTTGATGACGGTTCGGCGCCAGGGGCAGGACCTTAACAGTGTTTTAGGACTGGACTTCCGGTATTCAACCAATCGGTTTCAGGGCGCAAAGAACTTGGTGGCTGAAGCGATGGTTTTGGGCAGTCTCGATCGATCGGAGTCAGTACAAACCACAGGGTTCGCTCACCGATTTCTTGTCTCTTCCCCCAATGATCTTCGGCGGTGGAAGTTTGTGGCAGAGCGCAGCGGTGCGAGCTTTGAACCGGGCTTGGGCTTTCTCTCTCGCTCAGCTTTTCATCGATTTTCTTTCGATTGGACCAAGCGATGGCGTCCCGAAACGGGCAGAAATCCTCTTTATGTGGAGATGACCCCTGTCGATATCTCGCTTCGTCTGAGCGACCCGAATTTCGACTTTCAAGCGCTTCACGGAGAGATCAGTCCCTTTAGTGCGGTGAGCCGAAAAGGTTTGTGGATGAAGCTCGAACTCCAAGGGCAAATGGAGCGCCTTCAGGAACCATGGGATCTCCTCGATTCGTTACAGGTACCCGCCGGCGATCATTTGAACAGTCGTTTTGCCCTGATGACGGACACCCCCAATAGCGCTCCCTTTGGATTTTTCGGTTATCTGGGGAGCGGCTCCTACTTTGGCACTTGGCGTACGACACTGATTGGAGACTTTCGAGCACAGGTGAGCCGACGATTGAGGCTTTTCTATCGCCATCGCCTCGATAGCTTTGATTGGAACGAGCGTGTGGCCCTCATTCACGTTTCTGAAAGCACCGCCAAGCTCGCTCTCAGCCGGAAGCTCTATGGCAGCTTGAAAGTCCAATATGTCAACACCGAGGATCTTTGGAGGTTGTCGGCCCGACTACGTTACACGCCCCGATCCGGCCTGGACGGTTACTTGGTATACGACCATCGTCTTGAGGGAGAGGCAGGCATGGAGTTTGCGGTTCTTGGTAAGGTGGTTTGGCAGTACGCTCGCTAAAAAAAGTCCTCGTAAGCATCTGCATCGTAGCCGACGATCAAGGCACCCCCCTTGTCGATGACAGGTCGCTTCATGAGACCTTGATGCTCAAGGAGTTGATCCAGCAGTTCACCAGGGCTCAGATTTTGATCCTTTAACCCTAGTTTTCGCCAGGTCATGCCGCGCCGGTTAAGAATCACATCCAGACCTTTCACCTCGACGAAGCGGCTCATCTCAGAGCGGGTAATCGGTCTCTTTTTCCAGTTTACTTCCTGAAAATCGATGCCCTTATCCTTGAGCCAGTCCTTGGCCTTTTTCACCGAGCCACAGTTGGGGATGCCGTAGAGGGTAATCATCGGCTCATGTGCTTTGTACGGTCCGCTGGAGGAATGGTCCCGGTACTCGAGATGTCACGATAGAGGCGCACGGCAGGGCGAGCGACTCGTGTTTTCTGAGGGTCGTTCGCTCCATCCATGGCGTACAGTCCCATGCGCCACGAGTCACCGTGGTTCCATTCGAAGTTGTCCATGAAGGTCCAGTAGAAGTAGCCCCGAACATCGGCCCCTCGGGCCATCGCCCTTTGCAAAGCGTCGACATTATGGACGATGAATCGTTCCATGTAGTCGGGATCGTTGTCATCATAGATGGCACCGTTTTCCGAGATGTAGACCGGATAGCCCAGATCGTCGTTGACGAACTTAATCATCGCTTCGAGTCGATCCGGTTGGTTGATCCCTTCTTCGAAGCGTAAGGGGTCAACGGTGAGCAGTGGGCTCAGGTCGGGTAAGAAGCTGGTGGGGGCACCGGCGACCGAAATACCAAAATACCAATTCACACCGATCCAATCCATACGCCCGGCGAGGTCTTCACGGAACTCACTCTCACCATCGAGATCCGGATCTGCCTGACCAAGCGCAACGGCTCGCAGAAAAGCTTTGTTCCAGAGATAATCGATGTTTTCAGCGGCCAATTCGTCGGCGGGATCACTGGGGTCGAGGGGACTAATGGGGACGAGCGGATAGACGATACCGACTCGAGTGGCGTGTCCATCGCCGTCTGCATCAACAACATCGTTGGCGCGCACCGCGTCCACCATGCGTGCGTGGGCGGTGATCAGTGCATTGAAGACCGTCAGCGCTTGTTCGGGGCGAAAGGACAATGCGGGTGGATGGCTGCGCTCAGCGCTGGGCTGAAAGTAACCGAAGAGCATGTTTTGTAGCGGTTCGTTGAGGGTCGCCCAGCGATCCACGTCGCCACCGAATTCCTTGGCGACGAAACCACTGAACTTGGCGATCTCTCGAATAGTGCGCTCATCATCCACCCAGCCCCGTCGTTCGCAGTTGGCAAAATCCACGTGACAGGTCGGAGCATCGTGAATCCAAACGGGCAAGGCGTAGTGGTTCAGGGTGACCACCGGCTGCAGGCCTCGAGCTTTCATCGCCGCAAACATGGCTCGATACTTGGCGACACCTGCGGGACTAGCGAGTGCGGAGAGTTCCTCGTGGGTGGTGGCGGCATCTGTGGCTGTGGGAAAGATACGGCTCCACTCAATGCTCAGGCGGAACGCATTATTTTCAAGTTCGCTGGAAGCCCGCTCGAAGTCGGCTTCATAGAGTTCCCAGAACCCTGGACCGACCTCGCTGGGATGATCGCCGGAAAGAAAGGCCGCATCAGACTCTACGGTCCGTGGGTCGGTGGTGAAAGTGAACCAGTCCGAGTTCACATCCTCGCATTCTTCTCGAGGTAAGGTTGGGCATCCGTAATCGGCTTGGAAGCCCGCGATTGCTGTCCCCCAGAGGAAGTCGTCGTTAAACGGTGGCAACGCCTTACAGGTTTGGTCTGTGTCGCAGAAGTCGGTGACAGCACAATCACCGGGCGAACAAGGCGGCGGGTCTTCGTCGCAGCCGATCAGAAATAAGGGGACGATGAAAAGCAAACGATGCATGAGACTCTCCCGAGGAGGAGTGGTGCCAGGAGTCGAGAGTGGGCACAAGTCGATCCGTGCTGATCCCGCCTTGTCTTTCCGACCTTAAGGCGTGTGGACCGTCTGACGAATCAGTAGACCGAGTTGAACCGGTGCTTCCACGAGGGGGTTGTGACCGCAGTTGGCCATGACCGTTAGTTCAGCCGAGGGAAACAATTCAGAAAGACTTTGCGCTCTTTCTTGGTCCACAGTGTTTCGATCTCCAGTGATGACATGGACGGGACAGTTCACTTCCAGATCATTTTCTGGTCGCATGCATGTTCCTGAGCCGAATCGGCGCAAGGCGAGGGCGAGACTTGGGCCATGCTGATTTAGGCGAAGGTAGCGCTGACGTTCTCGAGCCTTCTCGCTCTGTCCCTGAAAAATTTCCTTTCGCTCCCACTCTTGAACGACTTCTTCGAGTTCTTGGTAATCTAAGCGTTGAGCGAGCATCTCATCTTCGATGCGTCTTCGCTTCGCCTCTTCCAGATCTCGGTAGCCTGGGTGGCCGCTGATCAAGATCAGCCCCCCCAGAGCATTCGGCTTGTGGATCGCCAATTGCATGGCTGTTCGAGCGCCCATGGAATAGCCAGCGACAATCGGTTTGCCCAGGCATTCCATGGCGGCAATTCGATGGTGCAGAGCCTTTGCAACACTGTGCCAATCCTCAAGGTCCAAGAGGGCGGCCGCAGAGCGACCGTGACCAGGTAAGTCGACCAGAAGCACTCGAAAATGCGCAGCTAAACTCATCGCAAGCGGTTGCCAGCTCTCTGAATCGCTAAAAAAACCATGGATCAATACCAGTCCCGGTGACGTGGTTTTGCCCATTTCTT
>NZRT01000056.1 GCA_002696345.1 Myxococcales bacterium | reverse complement strand
CTCATAGGCTAGCATCACCACCAACGAGTCCCTCAAAACCGTCCGATGGAAGCGCAGAAAGCTCCTATATGATCAGAATCTAACCACAACCGGTGGTGGTGCCACAGGCGGGGCAGACATGGCAGCCACCATTTGGGATCGTCAGCGTGCCGCAATTACTGCACGTTTGACCATCGGCGTGACTCACCTCCGGGCTGAGGCTCGAGGCTTGCGGAGCCGGCCGTAACCCGTCGACTCCTGCGCCCGGAAGATCCAATTGCATCGGTTGCTCCCCCAACGCAGCTCGGGCGTTGTCGCCAAATTTCATCTCCATCCAACGGAACATGTAATCGAGCACGCTTTGGGCTTGGGGCAGATCCTGGTTACCGGTGAACCCGCTGGGCTCAAAGCGAGTGTAGCTGAACTTCCGAACCATATCCTCGACGGGCACTCCATACTGAAGCGCCAGACTGGTCATGGTGCTGAAGCCATCGATCAGGCCAGAGACGGTCGACCCCTCTTTCGCCATGACCGTAAAGATCTCGCCGGGCTTGCCATCTTCATAGAGGCCCACTGTCATGTAGCCTTCATGGCCACCGATGTTGAACTTGTGCGTCACGCTCATTCGAGTATCCGGCAGGCGTTTACGCGTGGGCTCGCCACCGACGCTGGCGGACACGACCTCTGCCGTGCTGGTCTCTTCCTTTTTGCCGGTGGAGAGCGGTTGGGATCGTTTCGAGTTTTCCCGGTAGATCGCCACTGCTTTCAGACCCAGTTTCCAGCTCTCAACGTAGGCTTCAGCGATTTCCTCCGCCGTGCAGTCCTCGGGCATGTTGACCGTTTTCGAAATGGCGCCGGAGAGGAAGGGTTGGGCAGCACCCATCATTTTGATGTGACCCTGATAGCTGATCGCTCGCTCGCCCCCCATGGGCTTAAAGGCGCAATCGAACACGGGAAGGTGTTCGCTCAGAAGATGAGGCGCTCCTTCGATGGTGTCGTTGGTATCGATGAAGCTGAGAATATCCTGGCACTGCTGATCGGAGTAACCCAACTCGCTGAGGGCGAGTTCCACGCTGTTGTTGACGAGTTTCATCATCCCGCCGCCGACAAGGGTCTTAAACTTTACCAAGGCAATGTCGGGTTCGATGCCCGTGGTGTCACAATCCATCATAAAGGCGATGGTGCCGGTGGGGGCAAGAACCGTAGCCTGCGCATTGCGAAGACCTCCCTTTCGCACCCCTCGGCAGGTTGCTTGCCAGGCGTTTTCAGCCGCTTCCATCATCTCAGCAGGAACCAAACTGGCGTCGATGTCGTTGACCGCTGCAGCGTGCTTATCCATGACCTGGATCGTTGCGTCTCGATTGTCCCAGAATCCCTGGAAAGGACCTTTTCGTTGCGCCAGACGAGCGCTGGTTCGGTACGCACTGCCGCCCATAATCGCCGTGATGGCACCCGCGTAGGCTCTGCCTTCGTCGCTATCGTAGGCGAGCCCCTTGCACATTAAGAGTGCGCCAAGGTTTGCGTAGCCCAGTCCGATCGGACGGTAAGCGTACGAGTTTTCTGCAATTTTGGGCGTGGGGTAACTGGCCCGATCCACCCAGATTTCCTGCGCTGTAAAGATCACTTCGCAGGCATGCTCGAAGGCTTCGACGTCGAAACGACCGTTCTCATCACGGAACTTCAACAGGTTGAGGCTGGCGAGATTGCAGGCGGTATCATTGAGGAACATGTATTCACTGCAGGGATTGCTGCCGTAAATTCGGTCGGTCTGACTGCAGGTGTGCCACTCATTGATGGTGTCGTCGTATTGAAGGCCCGGGTCGCCGCACTGATGGGTCGCGTGGGCGATCATGTCTAAGATCTCTCGGGCATCCAGTTGCTCCACGCTTTCACCGCTAACCACCGCCTTGGTGCTGTAGGGCTCCCCGGCCTCCACAGCCTTCATGAAGGCATCGGAGACGCGAACGCTGTGATTGGCATTCTGAAAGTAGATGCTGTCGTAGGCACCGCCGGGAACATTAAACCCGCCATCGTAGCCCGCTTCGATTAAAGCCCAGGCTTTCTGCTCCTCTTGCATCTTGCAGTTGATGAACTCAACGATGTCGGGATGGTCCACATCGAGCATCACCATTTTGGCGGCACGTCGAGTCTTCCCACCGGATTTAATCACCCCCGCAAAGGAGTCATAACCGCGCATGAAGCTGACCGGACCGCTCGCTTCTCCACCACCCGCGAGCATTTCTTTGGAGCTTCGAATGGGGCTCAAATTGCAGCCGGCACCACTGCCATACTTAAACAGCATCGCTTCCGTCTTCGCCAAATCCATGATGCTGCCCATGGAATCTTCCACACTGTTGATGAAGCAGGCACTCACTTGAGGCTCTGGCTCGACACCACAGTTGAACCACACAGGGGAGTTGAACGCAGCGTATTGGTGCAACAACAACCACGTCAGCTCTGCACGAAATGTTTCCGCCTCAGCTGCATCGGCGAAGTAATTATCAGCGATGCCCCAGTCGGTGGCTGTGTTCGCAACTCGACCGATCAACTGCTTTAGTGATGTTTCTCTCTCCGGGCTTCCCTGGGCACCCCGAAAGTACTTGTTCGCAACCACTTTGACCGCCGTATCACTCCAGTCCTCCGGAAATTCACAGCCGATCTGCTCGAACACAATCGTACCATCAGGATGGGTGATGCGAGCGTCTCGGGCGGACCACGTCTTGGTTCCGTAAACNTCTTCACCNGCGGTGGTAAAGCGTCGTGGGATGCGCCATCCTGACTTTGTCTTCTGTTCAGTTCNGACTGCGTCAACGATTTCCATGGACATAATGATCTCCAAGTTTCCGGCTCACATTGAAAAAGCCATCTGCGGTTCTTCGCCTAAGAGCGGCTCAGGGCCGGCCGGACCTTAGAAAAAACTCAAAATTGTGACGCTAGGGCCGGCCGAACCCAGAGGTGATGATATTTAAATATCTGAAACGGCTAGTTTTTGAGGTTTAGGGAGCATCGGTTTGGCCCGATGGGCCTGTCAGAGTGTCATCAAGTCTAAAACACGAACAGAGACGTGACCGAGTCCAATGCCCAGAAGCATGCCCAAAGCAACATCGAGGGGAAAATGAACCCCTAGATAAATCCGGGACAATGCGATGGCACAACCCAAGCAAAGCAAGGGCAGCGCGACCGATGGATAGATGAGAGCGACAGCGGTCGTGATCGTCAGAGCTTGTGTACTGTGACCGCTCGGAAAAGAGTTGCCAAAGGGCTCACGAATCAAGCGCCGGTCGCACCCAACTTCAAAGGGGCGGCGGCGCTGGACCGCAAACTTGAGCGTATTTGTCGCGATGATGGAGAAGAGTCCGCCAACCACCATGAGTGCAGAAAGCCGCTGTCCTTGAGGCCCGGAAAAATAGCAAACGATCCCCACCACAACCCATGCGCGCGTATCGCCGAGGCCGGTGATCCATTTCACGAAATCGGTCAGCCATGCAGGCCGGTATCGAGTCGCCTGCATGAAAACCCATCGATCCAGGCGGACCAACCACTGCAAAGGGCTCAACTGCCCGTTCGACTCCGAGTCTGTCAGATGACTGTCCCGCCATCGATATCGATCGTACGACCGGTGAAGAACTCATTTTCGAAAATGAACTGGACGCCGTGGAAGATCTCATCAGGATCGGCAAATCGTCCCAAGGGAATCATTCGAGCAAGCCCCTCTCTCGCTTTCTCAGGCATTTGCATGAGAATCGGCGTATCAACCGGACCTGGAGCGATTGCCCCGGTACGAATTCCAAAGCGACTCAACTCGAGACTCCACAACTTTGTCATTGCGACGATACCCGACTTGGCAGCCGAGTAGTTCGTTTGCCCACGGTTCCCGTGACGACTGACACTTGAGATGGAGACGATGCAGCCCTTGCGACCCGCTTCGGCGCAGCGGGCGCTAAAAGCGCGGGAGCAGAGAAAGACACCGGTCAGATTCACGTCGATGACCTGCTGCCATTTCTTTAGGCTCATGGTTTTGATCGCACCGGTCTCTTTGTCTTTCTTGACCAGCAAGCCGTCGCGAATGATTCCGGCATTGTTGATGAGGCCATCGGCGCCTCCCAGCTCCTTTTCAGCCACATCGAACAGGCTTTCGACACTGTCTTCATCGGCGACATTACAGACCTGGGTCAGGATGGCACCGCCGGTTTCTTCATGAAGGCTTGCGAGCCCGGCTTCATCAACGTCGCAGGCGAGCACACGAGCTCCACCCCGGTGAGCAGCAAGCGCAAAGGAGCGCCCCATTCCTGAGGCGGCACCGGTAATCACAATTTTCATGGTATCAAGTTGCATGTTTAGCACTCCATTTGCTGGCGACAGCGCATAGCCTTCGATGGTCAATCGATCAATCCTTCACGCGCCAGCAGTTGCGCTTTCACTCTTTGGCGAACGGTGGTAAGATGAACCTGCCGATGAGGGAGGTTTTGCTGCGCGCAAAACGACAAACCGGCTGGGTTCAGGGAGGACCTTCTGATGAAAGTCTCTGATAAGACAAGTGCATCTGTCATTCAAAACCGTTTGGCGAATCAGTCCAACAAGTTGAATCAAGTGTTCAACCAACTGAGCAGTGGTTCAAGGATAACGAAAGCGGCAGACGATGCGGCTTCTTTGGCCATCTCGACGTCGCTTGAGCATGCGCTTGCGGCGATGGACGCCGCCCGCACCAACGCCAATGAAGCGACGAGTTTGGCCCAGGTGGCGGACAGCGGTATCGGGCAAATCCAAGACGGCCTTGGTCGCCTAAGAGAACTGGCTGTAGGCGCCGCGAACGGCACGCTGAGCGATGCCCAAAGACAAGCATTTCAATCGGAAGCCGAAGGGATTGTGGCCGACGTTGACCGAATCACTCAATCCACAGAGTTCAATGGGACGAGAGTGCTGGAGGCGGATCAAGAGTTCCAGTTTCAAGTGGGCACCTCTGAGGGCGAAACGATCCGTATGGAGACGGGTGACGGCACCAGTTCAGAGGCTCTCGGTCTTGAAGATATCGATCTTTCCACTGCATCGGGTGCCCAAGCGGCGTTGACGGCGATCGACGAAGCCACGGAGCAGACCAATGCGCAGCGCAGCGCCATCGGCGCGGTGCAAAATCGTTTGGAGCGTGCGAGCGTTAACCTGTCCAGCAGCATCGAAAATACTGTTGCTGCCAACAGTCAGATCCGGGATTTGGACGTGGCAGCAGCTTCTGCCGAAAAGGTCAGAACGGAAATCCTGCAGCAAAGCAATGTCGCCTTGTTGGTGCAGGCAAGCCAGTTCCCACAAGCCGCCCTCAACCTTCTCGGTTGAACGGGAAGTCTTCGCTCGCTTCAAATGTGAACGGTGACAATTGGAATAGGGCGTGACCACCCGCCTTCGCGGGGCTATGCAGCCCCGGGATAGAGGGTGGTACCATGAAGCAGCTGAGTGCGGATGAACTCCGACAGGCATTTCTCGATTATTTTAAAAGCAAGGACCACAACGTTTTGCGGTCGAGTCCTCTGGTGCCTGAGGGGGACGCTACGCTCTTGTTTACCAACGCCGGTATGGTGCAATTTAAAGAGGTTTTCACTGGGCGTCAGCAGCGACCTTCGGCTCGAGCCACCACCTCCCAGAAATGTGTTCGAGCCGGGGGAAAACACAACGATCTCGAAAATGTCGGCAGGACGGCTCGCCATCATACCTTCTTCGAGATGCTCGGAAACTTTAGCTTTGCTGATTACTTCAAGTCTGAAGCCTGTGCGATGGCATGGGAGTTTTTGACGGTCACCCTCGAAATTCCAGCGGACCGACTTTGGGTCACGATCTTTGAGACCGATGATGAAGCGGAGAAAATCTGGACTGAAGAAGTGGGTGTTCCCGCAGAGCGAGTGCTCCGCTGTGGCGAGAAGGATAACTTCTGGGCGATGGGCGATACAGGACCATGCGGACCTTGCACGGAGATTCACTGGGATCGCCGTCCGGGTGAATCTGGAGACCCGTTAGCCGATGACGACCGACTGCTTGAGTTGTGGAATGTGGTCTTTATGCAATTCGAGCGGGGGGGGGATGGCGAGCTCACACCACTCAAGCGAGGCAGCATTGACACGGGCGCAGGCCTGGAGCGGCTTGCGGCGGTTCTTCAAGGCGAGCCCTCAAACTACCACACAGACCTTTTTCTGCCGATCATCGAGGGGACGGCCCGGGATGGTCAGGTGACCTATGGGAGATCGGACACGGCGGAAGATGTGGCATTGAGAGTGATCGCCGATCATGCTCGGGCGACGACCTTTCTGGTCGCGGATGGCGTTCTTCCGGGAAATCTTGGGAGAGGTTACGTGCTTCGCCGTATTATTCGGCGAGCGATTCGACATGGCGAGTCGCTCCACTTTACCAAGCATTTCTTTGCGGCAGCGTGTGACCGGGTGATTTCTCGGATGCATGAGGCTTACCCCGAGTTGGCTGAAGCTCGCGAGTTGATCTTGAAGGTTGCCGAAAATGAGGAGGCTGCATTTCGACGGACCTTGGATCGGGGGTTGGCACTCCTGGAGCAGGCTTTTGCTGGCTTAGAGGTCGGTGATCAACTCTCAGGCAAGACCGCATTCCAACTCTACGATACCTACGGTTTTCCGCTCGATTTGACCCGTTTGATTGCCGAAGAGCGTGGCTTTGGTCTGGATGAGATTGGCTTTGAAGCAGCGATGGCTGTCCAGAAAGAACAGAGTCGAGGGACACTGGGTGTGACGGGGACAGGTGCTGTCTACCACGAGTTGCGAGGACGAATCCAAGCAACAAAGTTTTTGGGTTACCCGTCTTTGGAGCAAGGAACCCTAGGACTTCAAGGGACCGGTACGGTGATCGCACTTCTTCAGGATCACCGGGAGGTTTCGGTGTTGAGCGCAGGGGCCAAGGGGACCGTCGTACTCGATCAAACACCTTTCTATGGTGAAAGCGGTGGGCAGATTGGTGATTCGGGCGAATTAAGGTGGGCGGACGGGCGAGCTGAAGTCTTCCATACCGGTAAGGAAGAAGGGCTACATACCCTGGAGGTCGAGATTCTTGAGGGCGCTCTGGGCATCGGGGATCTTCTTGATCAGGTTGTCGATGGTGATCGTCGGCAAAAGATTCGAGCAAACCACAGCGCAACCCATTTACTCCAGTCGGGCTTGCGGGAAGTGCTGGGCGATCATGTGGGTCAAGCAGGAAGTGCCGTTGGTCCAGATCGGCTTCGGTTCGACTTTACCCACTTTGCTGCTTTAACTTTGGCAGAACGCCAAGCGGTTGAAGAGCACGTCAATCGGTGGGTTTTGGAAAACCACGAGACTCAAACTGTGGAAATGGATCTCGATGCAGCTCGCGCTGCGGGCGCCACCGCCATGTTTGGTGAAAAGTATGATGAACGGGTCCGCACCGTTCGTTTGGGGCCTGACAGCTTTGAGTTGTGTGGCGGAACCCACGTGGATCGAACGGGCGAGATCGGGTTTTTCAAGATGATGTCGGAGGGCGCCATCGCCGCTGGGCAACGGCGTATCGAGGCGGTGACTGGTGCTGATGCACTCGCTGCGGTTCATCGAGTTGAGCGAGATTTGGCCGACCATGCGGGCATGCTTAAAACGAGCCCAGCCCAACTCGGTGATCGGATTCGAGGACTTCAGGGGCAGTTGAAGGCAGCACAGCAGGAGCTTGAGGCATTGCGATCCGAGAGACGCCAAGGGCAGAGTTCAGATCTGGTCGATAAAGCGATCGAAATCGATGGTGTTCGTTGTATTGCTGCCCACCTGCCCGGAACTGACGGTAAAAGTTTGCGGGAGTTGGCTGCCAGTTTACGGGATCAACTCGGAGAGGGTGTTGTTTTTCTCGCAGGTGACCAGGGGCCAAAGGCATTTTTACAGATCGCCGTGAGCAAGGCACTGACGAGCCAAGCCCATGCCGGTCACCTGATCAAAGCACTTGCGTGTCACATCGAAGGAGGGGGCGGCGGACGACCAGACATGGCTCAAGCCGGTGGCGGGAACCCGGATGGGATCGCTAAGGCTCTCGATGCCTTTCCGGAGGCACTTCGCGCTTCCTTGTCAAGTTAAGGTGACCTGAGATAGACGGCCTCCCAAGAGTTCGAGGAGGGTATATGCGTCGCTGTTACGGCCTAGTCCTATTGGCTGTGTTTGCTTGCGCAAGTCCGAAGCCTCAGCCGTCTTCCAATCCGATGACCACGTCGCCCGAATCCGCTGAGGCGTCGAAGGAATCTCCGTCCTCCGGTGATCGGGTCGTTCGTATCTTTCACACCAGCGACGAGCACGGTTGGCTCGACGGTCGTTTCTCCCGTTCAAAGCAAACCCGCTACGGAGGTACAGAACTTCTCCGTCGCTTTCTCAAGGAACAGGGCTTCAACGCAAAGCGCGATCTTCTGGTCAGCGGTGGTGACATGTGGACCGGCCCTGCCATTTCGACACTGCTCGAAGGCCGACCGATGGTCGACGTGTTCAATCATCTTGGCTACGTCGCCACCGCTCTTGGCAATCATGAGTTTGATTTTGGCCCCGATGTCCTGAAAGAGAACCGAGCAAAGAGCCGATTTGACTACCTGGCTGCGAATGTTTCGACGGTCGATGGCGGACGTCCCTTTGAAGCGATGAAGATGGTTGAGCGATCCGGTCTCAAAGTGGCGATCATTGGCTTCGCCCATGAAAATACGCCGACCGTCACCCGTCCTGATGCAGTCATCGGTCTAAGTTTTGCCGACCCCCTCATCAATGCCGTCGAACTCGCCATCGAGGCTCGGGATACCCATGGGGCGAACTTTTCAGTGATTGTGATTCACAACGATGCGAAGATCTTCAAGTCGCAGTTGAAGGAGCTTCATGCAGCGGGTGTTCGGGCGATATTAGGAGGCCATGTCCATACGCCTTACCATGAAGCAAACGGCTCACTGGCTTTGTGCGTCCCAAAGGACAAACTCAAAGAAGTTTGTGAGCTTGAAATCGACCTGGATCAAGATCGTGTAAAGGTCGACCGGATTGTTCTCACAAGCGATGATAAAGAGGTTCTTGATCCTGCTCTCAAAGCGATCCTCGATCAAGCCAAACGGGATAGTGATGACCGTGGTAAGGAAGTTCTTGGACAGTTGACAGGACCGATCACAAACAAAGGCGATCTCGCAGACCACAGCATGGGACAACTTGTGGGCCAAGCCTGGGTCGCTGCGGACGATAAAGCCTCAATTGCCATCACAAACCGAGGTGGTCTTCGGATGGCGTTGCCTGCAGGACCTGTCACCGTAAGCGATATTATCGGTGTGATGCCGTTTACCAACAGCATCGTTCGTGTGCATCTCACGGGTGCTGAGTTAACCGAGGTGTTGAAGCACCCCCAGAGTTTACCCACCGGAGCCTCCCTCAATGCAGATGGGCAGGCGCAAGTGGCGGGGAGCGTTGTTCCCGCCGGCCGTCGAGTGCCTGTACTCATCAATGACTTCATGTTGTCTGGTGGTGATGGTTATCGCTTTCGGAAGTACGATGCCGCTCCCGTGATGTTGGACATCCCGTGGCGTCGTCCGATCTATGCCTATTTAAGACAGGTCGGAAAAACCGGCCCTGAACAGTTGAAAAGGGCTTGGCAGCAAAGCCTTAAGCCCTAGAAAGGTCATCGCGCTATGTCGCAAGTCCGCCGAGCCATAAACTTTGTCCAAGAATTTTCGATACCTCTCATTTTAGGGGTCATTGCTGGTTTAATTCACGCCAACGTCGCGCCCGAATCCTACCAGCACATGATTCATTTGGACTGGACCAGTATTTTTGGTTCGTCGGAGGCTCATGCTGGCGGTGGTGGAGCCCACGGGGTTCCCTATTGGAAGACCGTACACTTTTTGATCAATGATATTTTCATGGCGCTGTTCTTTGGCATTGCAGCAAAGGAGATCACAGAGTCTGTTTTACCGGGTGGAGCATTGAATCCTCCCTCTAAAGCGGTGAATCCGTTGCTCGGTACCATCGGCGGTATTGTCGGTCCGGCTGGATTCTATCTCATCTGTGTTTTCATCCTGGTGACGAGTCCAGAGCAGATTGGCGTGGCGAGTGGAGTGTTCGGTAGTACGGCTCCGGAGCACATCATTGCCGGCCAGCATTGGTCGGACGCAACTCAGTTGGCTGCCAATGGGTGGGGGATTCCCACAGCGACAGATATTGCGCTTGCATGGTTGTTTGCTCGCTTGATTTTCGGCAACAAGGGCAGCGCGGTTGGATTTTTGCTGCTGCTCGCAGTCGCTGACGATGCCATCGGTTTGGTGATCATCGCCGTTTTCTACCCGAGTCAAACACCCGAGCCTGTGTACATGCTCCTCGCCGTAGCCGGGATGGCTGTCGCCTTTGGAATGCGGAAGTTCGGGGTCAAAAACTGGCATCCTTATATTCTCATCGCCGGACCACTTTCATGGTGCGGTTTCTACATGTCCCATCTGCACCCAGCGTTGGCATTGGTGCCCATCGTTCCCTTCCTGCCGGGTCCCAAGGTCGATACAGGGCTTTATGAGCCAGCGGAGGATGAAGAAGAGGAGCATCATGCTCACGATGCGCTCCACTCCTTTGAGCATGATCTGAAGTTGTTCGTCGATGTGGGTTTGTTCTTCTTCGCATGGGCCAATGCAGGCGTTCAACTGGGTGGAATCAACATCGTCACGTGGATCGTCTTGGGCTCATTGATCTTTGGCAAAACCATCGGGATCACTTTCTTCAGTTGGCTCGGGACCGTTCTAGGCTTCCCACTGCCCGATGGAATGAAGATCAAGCACCTCGTTGTGGCCTCGATTATCGCCGGTTTGGGGCTCACGGTCGCACTGTTTGTGAGCGGTGAGGCCTTTAAAGGCCCGGCAGGGGTGGAGATCATGGGGGCTGCCAAGATGGGCTCTTTGATGACGGTGATCGCCGGTTTCCTCGCCCTCGGCTTGGGCAAAATCTGGGGGGTGAAACAGGACGACGGTGAGGGCGCCCCGGGGGACCAGGATGTCTCGGAAGCGGCTCATTAGGTGGGGAGTGAGCATCCATTTTTAGCTCTCGCTGGCAACATTGGTGTTGGTAAAACGACGGCGAGTAAGATTCTGTCTCGCCGTCTTGGGATGGAGTACTTTGCGGAGCCGGTACTCGATAATCGCTTCCTAGCGGACTATTACCAGGACATGACGCGATGGGCGTTTACTCTTCAGTTGGAGTTTCTGATCAAACGAGTGGAGCACCATCAAGTGATCGATGGTGTACCTAAAGCCTCGGTTCAGGACCGAACGTTGATCGAGGACCCAGAAATTTTTGCGAAATATCTGCATGGTCTTGGTCACATGACAGATGCTGAACTGGATCTGTATTATGACTACTTCAAGCGCTTGACGCGGTCGGTCCATCAGCCTGATCTCATTATTTTCCTTCGTGCTGACGAGTCGGTTTGTATGGAGCGGATCCACGAACGGGGCAGGAAAGAGGAAGAGGGGCTCCCTCTTGATTTCCTGGCAGGTTTGCGTGGCTACTACTCAACCTTCGGCCAAGTGGCGGAGAAAAAGTATGGCATCGATGTTTTGACTTGGGATGCGACAGCCTACGACCTGCGGGAGTCTGAGGGCGAAGACGCTTTTGTCGCAGCCGTCGAAGAGCGTCTTCAGCATCTTGGTTTCGTTCTCTGAGGAAGTCTTGCAGCCCCCATATTTTTACGGCTAAACTGATCGTATTGGGGCCCGAAAACATGCGCCGACTACTGTATTTGGGGGTCTTACTGGCTGCGTGTCCACGCAGCGAGACTCCGGCCGATATCGGTTCTACCGTCGATTCGTCGGTGCCGATCTTTAGGGTTGATGCCGGTACGATGGACAGCGGGCAGTCGCTGGATTCCGGCGTCGGATTGGCGGACGTTCAGCCCTGGTCTCCCGATGCGGGGAGTCCACGGGATATCGGTGGCGATCCGGTCTGTGCAGCGGATCGGGATTGTCGAGTTGGACTCATTTGCCGTCAGTCTCGTTGCATCGCTCGTTACGCAGGGTGCAGTGAGGATAGGGATTGCCTCGATGGCCAGTACTGTGAGCCCCAGTATTATGCTTGCATGAGTCGGTGTGGAGGTGAGCGTGTGTGTCCAGAGGGCACCAGTTGCGTGGCAAGCTTTAACACCTGCATGCCTTACTGTGAGCGCCCTCAAGACTGTCCCATCGGGACGACCTGTGTGAATGAGATCGAAGGGGGATTTTGTGTTCCAAGTGGTTCACGAGCTTGCGGTTGGGGAGGGACCTGTCCTCCGGGGACCGTGTGCGATCAAGATGAGGGCCGATGTTTGGAAGATCAGGGGGCTTGTGTCGAGCGGGCCGATTGCGGCGAAGGAGGCCGCTGTGTAGGGGGCCGGTGCCTGCACGAACCGTCGGCATGCGGTCCAGCCCAAAGCTGCCCCGATCATCAAATGTGTCAGGACGATTTGTGCGTCTCGGGAGGAGACGCACTGCGATCATGTGATCGAGACGCTGACTGTCCGGATCGGGAGGTCTGCCATATTCTCATCGCTGCTTGTGTTCCTGACCCCGACAACTATCCCTGTGAGGGGGACCATCAGTGTCCACGCGGTTTTGAATGCATTGAAAATGGCTGTCGGCCTCCCGGAGCCCGAATCTGCTCCGAAATTCGACCCTGCCTCGCCGGTGAGGTTTGTGATGAGGTGACTCGAACCTGTCGTCCCGATGTGGGTCAAGCGTGCGCTCGGGACGAGGACTGTCCTGTCTATCAGTCGTGCGACGGTATGGGACGCATGCGCATTTGTTTCGAGCAGCCTTGCGAAATCGACCAGGATTGTCGGATTGGTGCTCGGTGCAATGAGCGGTCTGCTCGTTGCGTTGAGGAAGACAGACCTCCTTGTACTGAGGATGCCGATTGCCCCGTAGAGAACGAGGTTTGTCTACCCGAGCGGCGTGTCTGTGGGCTTCTGCATGAAGTTGTCCCCGACAACTGTGAATCTGATCAGGATTGCCCCGATAACATGTACTGCGATGTCGATAATCGCTTGTGTGTGGATGATGGGGGGCCGGGGATTGGCGAACTGTGCGAACGAGACATCGACTGCGAGGCGGGACAGCGCTGCCTCGAGTTTCGTGGCATCGATCGTTGTCTCGATCTATGTGGTCAGGGAGACGATTGTACCGGTTCCACGCGGTGCCAGCTTCATGAGGGCCATCGGGTTTGTGTTCCGGAAGAACAATGATTTTGCGTGAGAAGAGCTGAGCAGTCCGTCCTCGTTTCCAACAGGATATGTTGGAAGGCAGGTGACTCATTGGCAGGATGGTGGCTGACAGGCTACTGTCCCGGTGCAAATCAAGTGTGATCGGAGTGTGGCATGGCGGTTTCATGGCTGCGGCTTAGTCTTTTAAGTCTGGCGATCTCGACGGGGTGTATCGCTCCTCCCTCAAGCCCAGACCTCGGCGGAGGAGGCGCAACGGGCACACCCGAAGACAATGGTAAAGGAGGCGATGGAGGCTTCCAGAGTTGTGCCGAAGATGCGGATTGTCCAGACCGGTACGTTTGTGATTCGGACAAAAATATTTGTGTTGAGGGGGCACCGGAGCCTCAGGTTGAATGTCGGGACGACGAAGATTGCGATCGAGGGCTTCGTTGTGTGGCAAGCCGCTGTGAGCCCCCGGCTGAAATTGATGGCTTGTGTGGTGAAGACTCCGATTGTGATGACAACATGATCTGTGATGAGCAACAGTGCAGGCTCGGTGAGTGTACTCCGGACCGCGGTTGCGACGATGAAGAAGAGTGTGTCCACGGCAGGTGTCGCCCTGTCGATCCCAGTGACTGCATGGAAGAGGGGTGTCCCGGTGATGCGGTCTGCCATCCGGATTTAAGGCGGTGTCTGGATCCAGATCCGGATCAATGCCGTGAGAACGGTGATTGTCGACGAAACCAGCAGTGTGTCGAAGGTCGCTGCGTTGATGGCCGTGCGGAGGTTTGCGAAGCGGACGAGGATTGCGACCTTGGGCTCATCTGCGACCCATTACTGCATACCTGTCGCCCTCAAGTGGGTGAAACCTGCGCCAACGACGAGGACTGTGGCATCGATGAGCGTTGCCAAGCCGTCAATCGGGACACCCGTCGATGTGTTAGCTTTCCATGCCTTGATGATGTTCAGTGTAGGGCTCGTGGAGGTGTCTGCGACGAGGACACAAACCGCTGTATTCCCGACGATCGTCCCGGTTGTGACACGGACCGGGATTGTGAGCGCAACGAACTGTGCAACCGGAACGCTCGCCGCTGCGAGCCCAAAGCGGAAGGAACATGCTTCTCAGACTTTGACTGCGAGGAGGGCACCCGTTGCGACCGAGAGAGCCGCGAGTGTGTTCCTGAAAACTTCTGCCGGACTGCCCTTGATTGTCTTGCTGGAGAGTTGTGTGACCGGTTCGAGTGTCGACCAACTCGTGCTGGAGATCGCTGTTGGAACAACGATGGCTGCGGCGATGGTCTTGTCTGTCAGCGTGGAATCTGTCGAGATGAAGACGATGCCGGGGGGCGACCGGGTGGAGGTGGTCCTGGGGGTGGTCCCGGAGGTGGAGGTGAAGCGGAGTGTCGCTCCAATCGTGACTGTGACCGAGGCGAGGTTTGCGACGACGGCGAGTGCCGCCGAGAGAGAGACGAGCCTCGCTGCCGAGACGATGGAGATTGTGACGGTGATGAAGTCTGCACTGAGGGACGATGCCAGCCCGATGATGGTGGTGAACCCCCGGAGCCCGAACCCGAGCCCTTCCCGAATGCTTGCGGTGAGAACCAGAGTTGCCCGGAAGGTCAAGCCTGTTACGAGGAGCGCTGTCGGGACCGTTGTGAGGAGGATGCGGACTGCGAGGAGGGTGGACGTTGCATGGCGATTGGTATGCAGCAGCGTATTTGCCTCTAGCTCGCCTCTCACTCCTGATCGGTTTGATTAGCTGTCAGGAGCCAAGCGTACTTCGTGAAGTTCGCCTTGAGAAAGGGCAAGTGGCCTTCAAGCCTCTTGCTCAGCCTGTGGAACCTCGCATGTTTAAAGCCTGTTATGACGGTGCTGTTTGTTTGTCCGAGGTGTCATTGTCCAGCACTTCGATCGATCCAGGGCGCGAGGTCACCTTGCAAATCACTTGGTTCGTCCGCCGTGAACCGGGCAAGGATTGGCGAGTGTTTCTCCATGGCAGCCGAAACCGAAAGACAGCCCACCGGTTCAGTGAAGATCATGACCCTCTTGCAGGTCGCTACCCCACTCGAGATTGGAAGGCCGGCGATTTGATTTTTGAGCAACGCCAGTTGCGTGTCCCCCCCCAGACCCCGCCCGGATCTTATGAGTTATGGGGAGGACTTTATCGGGGAGATGAACGACTTCAGCCTAGTCAGGGAACCCGGGACGGCCAAGGCCGAGCCCTTTGGGGCGTCCTCACTGTTGAAGGTCAGGTTGAGCCATTGCCTCAAGCTTTCGTGAGGCGAGTGAATCAGCCCCTGGTCGTCGACGGTAAACTCGATGAGCCCGCGTGGCAGGAAGCAGCCACGCTTGGACCCTTTGATCACTATGATGGCAATGGACATGGTCGCTATCGAACGACGGCAAAAGTTCTTTGGGACGACCAGGCTTTGTATCTAGCGTTTCACTGCCCAGATCCTGATATCCATAGCCCATATACGGAACGAGATGACCCCATTTACGAGAGTGAGGCGGTGGAGATTTTTCTCGATCCAGATGGGGATCGTGATGCCTACGTTGAACTTCAGGTTGCCCCCACCGGAGTCCAGTTCGACGCATCCTTTAAGGGCGGCGCTCGGCAAGGGATGAACACCGGTTGGAATCATCCCTATGAAGCCAAGGTCCACGTGGACGGGACCTTAAATCGGAGTGCCGATCAAGATGTGGCGTGGACAGCAGAATGGCGTATTCCGTTCGCCGGTCTTGAAGCCAGCCCAAAGCCCGGCGATCGTTGGAAAGCCAACTTGTTTCGTCTCGATCGAGTGCGTCGTCAGGATGGCCGTATCGAGCACACTGATGCGACGGCATGGTCGGCACCCCTAAGCGGCGACTTTCATCAGTTGGACCGGTTTGGTGAACTGGTTTTTCAGGCTGCTGTTAGTCCGAAGCCCAGTCCTGGGCGCCCTGAGCCTCCAGGAGTCCCCTGATTTTTCGGCGTCCTCGTGCTTCAAGTTGACGAGCCCTTTCTCGAGAAACACCGAGTTCTTCTCCCAATGCAGCAAGGGTCATCGGTTCATCGGAAAGATCTCTTGCTCCAATGATTCGGCGTTCCCGGTGGTCGAGGGCCTCAAGCGCTTCCCCAACTGCGGACACTCGGGCCTCATGGAGTAGTTGATCGGTCACGATGGACTCGGGGGTCTCTGGGGTGGCGGGTAAAATATCGATCATGCGACCTGCATCAGCATCGGCACCGAGGGGAGCATCCAGGCTGTAATCTCGTTGGGCCATCCGAATCTGCATTTGGTCCACCTCCGAGACTTTCACGCCCATGGCTTCAGCGATTGCTTCTCGGCTGGAGCTTAACCCCTTTTGCTCCAACTGCCGTTTCATCTTTCGACCGCTGAAGAACAGCTTCCGTTGGGCTTGTGTTGTTCCCATTTTGACCAGGGAATAGCTACGCATGACGTAATCCTGAATGTAAGCTCTGATCCACCAAACGGCATAGGAGATGAGTCGATAGCCCCTTTCCGGGTCAAACTTTTGAACCGCCGTCATCAAGCCGATGTTCCCCTCTTGAATCAAATCGAGAAGTTTCATGCCGTAGCCACGATACTCGTGGGCAATCCGGACAACAAAGCGGAGATTCGAAAGGACGAGTCGCTCAGCGTGGTTGGTGTCGCCGCTTTCGACATAGGCTCGAGCTGCTTCTGTCTCCTCCTGTCGGCTGAGTAGAGGAATGTTTTTCACTTGCGCCATGTAGTGCTCGAGTGGACCGGGTTGAAACAGGGCGTGTTGGTTCATAGGGACTCCCAGACCTTACAATAAGATGGTTATTCAAGTAGTCAAGCAAATAATTGAATAGAAGCGCTTAAACGTTGACAGCAGACAACTTGAGCGCAATGGGGGCATTCCGTTCAAGGAGGGCTTGTTATGCCCAAGGACATCATCGACACCACCTTCGACAAGCGCCTGATTACCCGTAATCTGGACAATGGCACGTTGACTCGTAAAGGGCTTGAAAGTCACTTAAAGGAGTTGCCGGATCTCACCGACGATGTGGAGGTGATCGAGTTGGGTGACGAGGTCCCGGGCGCTTGACAGCACCGGAACCGTCCCTTTCTGACCTAGCCGACTTCATCGCTGCGCTGGCACTTGCTGCCCTTGGACGTTCGCCCGTACCCGGTGAATCTCTACCCGTGGATCGAGATCGTGCACGTTGGCTCATTGGCTTAATCGAAAAACTCGAATCGTCACTCGGGCCCCAGGTGGATTCTGCCGAGCGAGCAAAGATTATTCGAGTGCTTTCTCAACTTCGTGGGCTCTACGCTCAGTTGTGACTCGGCTCTTTCCCCTTTTGTTGCTCGGGGCTTGCGAAGCAGGTCTCGCCTCACTTTGGCAGGCACCTCAACGAGTCGATGCAGGACAACCGCTGCGCGTCGCACCTGTCGTTGCGCTCACGGGCCGCCTGGGTTTAGCCGCATCAGCCAGTGCACCGGACCGCTTGGAGCCAACACCTGGTGATCTGCTCCGTCCCGTGCTGTCGAAGTCACTTGGTCAGGGATTGTGGTTGGTTCGTGTTCAGCGCCCCCTGGTGGGGACGGGAGCCCTGGACTCGCTCTCTCTGCATGTTGGGTTTCCGTTGACGTTCGGAGAAGTTGAAAAGCGACTCAAGGGCATGCCTATGGCTCGATTGGGGCTGTCTCTGGATCGCCACCTTCGTATTGTGGCAGACCATCTTGGTGCATCGAGGCGAGGGGCAGTGGTGAGTTGTGATGGCGATCCCGTTCAAAACAGGCTCCACCTAATGGCTTGTCTTGCCCTTGATCCGAGTCGTCAACCAAGCCTCGAGATCGAGCCGCCACCGCTTCCGAGACCGGATGCGGGGGCTCGTCATGCCGATGTGGGGTCATCGGGAGCACCCGACACCCATGGAGATGGGATGGCTTTGGATGCAGGGCATGATGGTGGGCAGGAGCGTTTACGCAAATGAAAACTGCGGTCCTGCTCAACGGCAATGCGAAACGGGTGACGCCGGGCCTCATTCGTAACTTCCAGGAACTCGTCCCCCACCAGGATCTGCGAGTTTCTCGCACGATGCAGGAGGGGCAGGCGATCATCGAAGACCTCGTGGAAAACGGCTACGGCCGCATCATGAGCGGTGGGGGCGACGGGACGTTCGTTCAGGTCGTCAACGATTTGGTTGAGGTGGTGAGTCGTCGACATGGTGAGGGACGAGCGACTCAAATGCCTCGAGTTGGTATTCTGCGACTGGGTACAGGCAACGCTGTGGCTAGTTTCTTGGGGTCCTCTCGACCGACTCGAGACCTGATTCGATTGCGAGATGGCCGGGTGGGGGCACCGATCCCACTTTCGCTCATCGAATCGGAGGGTCGCCGCTTCCCGTTTGCTGGGTTTGGCTACGATGGTGAACTTCTGAATGATTATATTTGGTTCAAACGACGTGTGACTCATCCCGTGTTGCGACCCATGCTTCATAGTGTCGGGGGTTACTTTGCAGCCCTCGGTTTGAGGACGATTCCTCGGCATGTGTCGGGACAGGGGGTACGCACGCCGATGCGGATCACATCCCTGGACAGATCCTGGTACAGTGATCCAAACCAGGCGGATCATATGGTCGAGCAGCCTCCTGGTACGGTGTTGTTTGAGGGCGTTGCCACCTCCGCCTGCGTTGGCGCCGTGCCTTATTATGGTTATGCCATCAAAATGTTCCCCTTCGCAGGGATCCATCGAGGGACATTTCACCTCCGAGTGGCGTCGATGGGTGTCAGTACCATTTTGGGTAACTTGGGAACGATTTGGAGAGGGACGTATCGTAATCGAACTCAACTCTTCGATTTTCTCTGCAAACGGATTCGTATTGAATGTCAGGAGCCGCTCCCTTTCCAAATTGGCGGTGACGGTGCGGGTTATCGAAATGACCTCGAATTTCGGGTGGATCCGGTCACCGTTCCGCTCGTGAATATGCGCATGGGTATTGAAGCTTGAAGCACTTCGAGTCCGTCGCACGGGGGAAGCCGGAAGCGATCGCAAGACTTTTCACGGTGGATGGAAACGAAGCGGGACTTCGGCTCGATCAGTTTCTTTGCAGCCGCATTCAGCGACTGAGTCGAAGTCGCGTGCAGGTTTTGATTCGCCGTGGCGAGGTGGATCGGGGTGATGAGATTCTGAAAGTCTCGAGTCGAGTGGCAGAAGGTGACCATATTCGTTTGTGGCGAATCCCTCCGCCTGAGCCGCAGGTTGCCGGCTGGCCCGAGGAACTGGAGCGGGGCGAAGATTGGGTCGCTCTTTCAAAACCAGGCGATCTGACAGTTCATCCGAGTGCACGTTATTTTCATCACACGGTCACAGGTTGGATGGCGACGTTCCCCGAAAGATTCCCCGATGCTCGATTGGTGCACCGTTTGGATCGGGAGACCAGTGGTGTTCTTCTGGTGGCGCTGGGAGCCGCTTCAGATCGGCGTTTGGGTAAAGCCTTTGCCGCAAGACAGGTAAAGAAAGAGTACCTCGCTTTAGTTGAGGGGGCATTTCCCCATAAGGGGGTCGACTGTGATTTGTCTCTGGGTCCCGCCGAGCCCCCGGGGATTATTCGGATCAAGCAGGTGCATCAAGCCAAAGGCGACCGGGCTCGGACTCGATTTCAAATGGAGCAGGCGATCGATCACAACCTATCGCTCATTCGTTGCTTTCCGGAGACGGGTCGAATGCATCAGATCCGCGCTCACTTGTCTCTCATTGGCTATCCCATCGTGGGCGATAAGATTTACGGCTCGGCGCCCGACGAAGACTATGATCGATTCGTTTCGGAGGGACTCAGTGATGACTTGGTGGTTAGTTTCGGTGCTCGCCGGCAACTTCTACATGCCGCTGCTCTTGAGTTTCCTTTGCCCGATGGGCGTTGGCATCGAGTCGAAGCAAGTCTTCCGGAAGAATTTGCTCGATTCGGGGTTGTGCAGAATCTCGAATCGTCTGGCGCCTAAAGGTCGTGCTTGACGCTGACCCATTTGCAAGGTTTTTGCTGTCGACTCAGCATGGGAGACCAAGTGGACGCACCTCTCGACGAACTCACTGAAATCGTACAGCGCGAAGGCGCGACGTTACTCACACTCCGAGAGCAAGTCGCCCGTGAGGTTGTTGGACAACAACACCTGGTGGACCGGATTCTTATCGGTCTTATCGCTCAGGGACACCTTCTTCTCGAGGGAGTCCCTGGTCTCGCAAAGACACGGACGGTGAAGGCAACCTCCAAGGCTCTTAAACTCGATTTTCAACGGATTCAGTTTACGCCTGACCTTTTGCCTTCAGACATCACCGGCACCATGATCTATCAACCGCAAACCGGACAGTTTACCGTACGGCAGGGACCGATCTTCGCGAACCTAGTCCTCGCGGATGAGATCAACCGAGCGCCCGCAAAAGTACAATCTGCACTGCTCGAGGCGATGGAAGAACGACAGGTGACTTTGGGGGACGGGACGCACCGGCTCCCGACACCTTTTATCGTTCTTGCGACTCAAAACCCGATCGAGCAGGAGGGTACCTATCATCTGCCTGAGGCTCAGCTCGATCGCTTTCTACTCCATGTGATGTTGGATTATCCAACGGTCGATGAGGAACGGAAAATAGTCGACTTGGTGATTCAATCGGATCCTCCGCAAGCGCAGCCAACTGTCGAAACGGCGGCACTCATGCGTTTGCGTGCACTTCTTCCCAAGGTGTACATGGATGAGCGCGTTCGTAACTACACCGTTGATCTTGTTCACGCATCACGGCGTCCGACCGAGTACAAGGTCAAAGGGCTCGAAGGATTGCTAGAGTATGGTGCATCACCCAGAGCGAGTATTGCATTGGGACTTGCTTGTCGTGCTCAGGCTCTCCTGTCGCGCCGGGCTTACGTTACACCGGATGACGTGAAAGAGTTGGCGCCCGATATTTTACGCCATCGAATGGTGTTGAGTTACGAAGCAAGAGCTGAAGCCGTGGATGGGGACGAGGTCGTTCGTCGGATCCTGGCTGCGGTTCCTGTACCCTAGCTCCATGGATGCAGAGTCCCAAAGCCGGGAACTGCTGAAGCGGGTCCGTCAGGCGGTCGCTCTCGCGAGTCGCGCATCGACCGCAGAATCAGCGGGTGCTTACCGTTCAACCTTTCGCGGTTCCGGTTTGGATTTCGCAGAGTTGGATGAATATCGTCCCGGGGACGAGGTCCGTCACATTGACTGGAACGCATCCGCTCGGGCGGGTCGTCCCTTCGTACGGCGATTCCATGAGGAACGAGAGGGACATGTTCTGCTGGTCGTCGATCGTTCACATCGAATGCATTTTGGCTCCCGTGATACGCTCAAGGTCCAGACGGCGGCGGTGGTTGCCGCCGTGGTTGCTATTCTTGCGGTTCGGAATCGTGATCGCGTGGGTTTGCTCACTTTCGGTGAGGACGACCCCTTAAGCTTGGCGCCCACCAAGGGGCTACAACGTGCGATCCGCGTGGTTCGGGAGGTACTCACGCCCCGATCGGTCAGTGATTCAACGCAGAGTGACCTGACGGAAGCCCTCGAGAGAGCATCTCGTCTTGCTCGACGCAGAGCTCTGATCATCGTCATCGGAGACTTTTTGCAGGCTGAGGGCTTAGAGACCTTAACGCGTCTCAACAATCGCCACGAGTTGCTTTGCGTTGCTGTTCGCGACGACCTCGAATGGGAATTGCCAGCGGCGGGTCTTGTACAGATCGAAGGGGTGGGTTTGGTCGATAGCTCCGATGGCCGACTCCGTCGTCGGTATGCGAAACGCCGCACGGAACAAATGGCTGAGGTGCGGACTCAATTGGCGAAAGCGGGTGTAGACGGGTTAGAGCTACGGGCTGGTGAGGATCCTGTGGCGCCCTTGTTAAACTGGTTACAAGGGCGTGCTCGTCGCCAGCGAGGGTGGGCATGATGCTTTTCTTCTCGTTGTTCGTCCTCGCTCTGGATGCAGGTATGCGGTCAGATCGTGTCATCGTTGATGGGCATGCCCTTGGTTCAACCGCTCAGTTGACCGCTGATTTGGAAGGATCTGGTTTACTGCCTGGGGAGGCTGTGGATCTCGTTCTGCAGGTTCGCTATGGCAAGAACTCCAGCTTGAGTGCGCCAACAACCTTACCTGAGGGCAAAGGGATGATGGCGACGGCGCCACCGAAGCGAACGCTTCAAGCCGTTGACGATCTTATTATTGAAACCCTGCGCTATCCTTTAGTGATTTTGGATGTGGGCGAGATCCGAAGCCCCGCCTTTCAAGTGCAAGTCGATGAAGAGATACTCGATGTTCCCGCCTTGCCCCTTCAGGTCTTGGATGCGGGTCCCTCTGCGCAGGCACCTGAAGTAGGCTTTCGACCGATGCGGGTCCTGCGTCCCGGGCCGCCCGCTTCGTTCTATTGGTTCTTGGCGGTGGTCGGCGGCTTGGCATTGTTGTTTCTTCTCGTTCGAATTTGGCCCCGTAGGACCGCAAAGGAGACCACTGCAAACGTCGAGGTCGTCGATCCTTATCAACAGGCAACGGAGGGGCTCAAAGCACTGCGTGTTCGACTCCGTGAACCGGCTGCTCAGCGCCAGGTTTGGTTTGAGTTGCTCGCGGTTCTCCGAAGGTATCTCGATGCGCGCTTTGGTCTACACACCGCCGAATCGACCAGTGAGGAAATTCTGCGTGCGAGTACAGAGACAGCGCTTCCTGGGGTCCCTCGACAAGGGTTGAAAGCGTTACTTCTACGGGCCGATCAGGTACGATATGCAGCCGCCGAAGCTGACCGGGAAGCGATCGCAGACCTCATCGATTTGGTGGAGGGCTGGATACGAGAAGCGGAACGGAGTCAGGATTCGAGTCGAGGGGAAAGCCGTTGACCCCTTTGTTCGGAGTGATGTGGGAGCGTCCATTAGCGTTCTCCTTGATCCTGCTGCTGCTGCTCGGATTTTTTCGTCGAAAGCCAGCAGCACTCCGTTTGGGAACAGCAGGTGTGTTCGCTCAGATTGGTCGAGGGTGGGGATGGAGTCGGTGGCTTCGATCTCTTCGTCTCGGCACCGCATTCAGTATTTTTATCGGTACGATTGTGGTTTTGGCTGGGCCGACGGCGCCAGCACCTCATGTCGAGAAAAAGAGTGGCATTGACTTGGTGATTGCATTGGATCTCTCAACGTCGATGTATGCCCTCGATATGGGGGTGAGCCGGGCCAGTCGCAGGATCAGCCTTGAGGAGGCGCGGCAATCGACACGAATCGCAGCAGCACAGCGGGTTGTAGAGGCGTTCGTCGGTCAACGATCTCGAGATCGCGTCGCCCTTGTTGTGTTCTCCAAAGAGGCATTTTCCCAGGTTCCACTCACCTTTGATCATGAGTTTCTCGTGCAGGTCCTGCGCCGCTTACGTCCCGGAGTCATCGAAGATGGTACGGCGATTGGTAATGCGTTGCTGGCCAGCACCTTGCGCCTGGAAGATTCGAAGGCAGCCTCGAAGGTTGTGGTTTTGGTGACTGACGGCAAGAACACCGCCGGAAATGTGGAGCCTCTGGACGCTGCTCGAGCAGCCGCTGAGGCAGGCGTCAGGGTCGATACCGTTTTGATTGGCAGCGACTTGCCCAATGTGCCGGTCCTGGTGGGGATCGAAGAGGGGGAGCCTCAGATTGTTCAGGCTCGGCTTGAAGCGGACCCAGACCTTCTTGGTTCCATCGCTCAACTCAGCGGGGGAGAATTCTACCGGGCACAAGATGAAGAAGGCTTACGTCGACGATTTCATGAAATCCTGGATGGGCTAGAGCGACGTGAGATGGAGGATCAAGCCCAGCCCCGCCGAGGACAGGATTTGAGTGTGGACCTGACGCCAGCACTTGCAGGACTAACGGTCCTTTGGATGCTTCTTGGTTTTGCGATCCCGGAGCGTTCCTGATGCGGTTTGCCGATCCGATCTGGCTTGTGCTGTTGGTGAGTTTGCCTTGGGTGTGGCGACAAGGGCTCGGTGCGGTCGGTACAGATTTGAGGCGCCTCGGGCATTCCGGGAATTTGCGGGCAAATGCTCGACCCCGTCGTCGACCGTTTATCTTCAAGCTCTTTGCATCCATTTCGATCCTCGGATTGAGTCTGGGATTTGCCCGGCTCGAGGGCCCCGCAGAAGTGCAATGGGTGGAGGGGCGCGGACTGGACCTTCTCATCGCTGTGGATGTGAGTCGGTCTATGGATGCCCAGGATTTGAGTCCTGATCGACTCTCTGCTGCCCGCCGGACCGTGGAGCGGATGACTCGACGCTTGGAGGGGGACCGTTTCGCTTTAATGATCTTTGCTGGAACATCCCATCTGCTTTGCCCTTTCACACGGGACAACGCGATGTTCGGTCGATACCTGGGGGATGTACGGACGGGCAGTTTACCCGTTGGTGGAACCAACCTGGCGTCGGTGTTCGATGCGTCTTTGCGAGCCTTTGAAGAGGGGGGCGAGGGGGATCGTGTACTGGTTGTGCTCACTGATGGCGAGGAGCATGAAAGCGATAAAGCGCAGTTGAAGCCCCTCGTTGAAGCCCTTCGAGATGCCGGTGTTCGTAGCTTCTTCGTGACGGTTGGCAGTGAACTCGGAGAACCCGTACCCGATGGTGAGGGGGGCTACTTGCGAGACCAAAATGGCCGGCCTGTGGTAAGTCGTGCCCAGGGGGTACTCCTCGCGGACCTTGCGGAAAGCGCCGGCGGTCAGCATTTGGCGATTCGGCCTGGACGGGATGCGGCAAGTCAGTTGGAGCGGGCGCTGGTCGAGTTGGAAAGGGGTGCGCATCGCCCCATACGCAGCGAGGCGAGACCTCGTTGGTTTCTTGTTTGTCTTCTGATTGGACTCATCTTTGGAATGTTTTACTGGCGTTGGCCCCGAGTTCTGATCCTTTGTATGTTGCCTCTCACGATGGGGTTCACGAGTCCCCAGCATGAGGACCCTGATGTCGTCGCCGGCCTACAGGCTTTAGCAGATGGCGATCCACAGGAGGCTCTTGCTGCGTTTGATAAGGCAGAGAAAAGGGGGGCGGATCCTCGTCTGGATTACAATCGGGGCATCGCATTACTGAAACTCGGTCGAAACGAGGATGCGGCTCGTTCTCTTGGCCGGGCGACTGCTCGATTGCAGGGGGAGGAGTTGGTCCAAGCCCTGACCGCTCGTGGTGAGGCCTTCGCCAAATCCGGTGATAAAACTCGAGCGCTGCATCAGTTTCGCCAAGCATTGATTCGACAGCCGGGATACGCGCCAGCGAGCCGATGGCTACGTCATCTTCTGGCGCCGACGCCCACTCCTCCTGAGAAGGAATCGGAAGAGAATGAGCAAGGAGATGATGAAGGCGAAGGAAAGGAAGAGGAGGAAAACAAAGAGGATTCATCGAAGGGGGATCAGCCAAACGATGAGGAATCGGGTGATGACTCCGAAAGCGATTCGAAAGAAGAAGATCGTCAAGAAGACGAAAATACAGAAGACGCCCCTCGGGACGCCGGGAATCCCAACCCACCGGAAGAAGAAGGAGACGCAGGTCCCAAACCAGCCGCACCGACCCAAGCACAGGAAGCCCCGCAGTCGAAGGGCGATGCTGGGCCTCGCAGTCCGAGTCAGGGGCTACTCGACAGCTACCGATCGCGGCAACAGTTGCTTCCTCTGGAAACATGGCAGCCGCCACAACCGAATCGACGGGTGGAGAAGGAATGGTGAGGAGCCTCAGCCTTATTGTCTTGCTTCACTCCGCTGTCGCTGAGGGGGCTCGGGTTGAACTCTCCTTGGACCCAAACCCGGTTCAGGCTGGGGCTCGAACCACGCTCGAAGTCAAGGTGCACCACGAAAAAGGGGGCCCAGTCACCGTCGAGGATCTTCGATCGGGTACCTTCACGAACCTCGGGAGTGCAGGGCGCTTCAACAGCACGCGATGGTCCATCACAAACGGGCGTCGAGAGGTGGTCCAACAAACCGTGCTTCGTTATCAGTTGAGAGCTCCGGATACCCCCGGAAAGAAACGGATCGGGCCCGTGGATGTCGTCGCCGATGGCCGGCGATGGCGAGGTCCAGCGATCACGGTGAACGTCCGTTCCCTCGAAGGGCTTTCCGAACAACCGGAAGGTGAGCCCCTGTTTCTTCACCTCGAGGTCAGTCCGCGGGATCCGGTGGTCGGGCAGCAGTTCACCGTTCGGACCTTTCTCTATCACCTCTATCGCCAGGTTGAGGTCCATAAATACAGCGAGGTCACTCATCCCGAAGGTAAAGATGTTTGGTGGGAAGAGTTGAATCTACCCAAGGGGGGACGGGCGGTGATCGAGGAGGTGGCAGGGCAGCAATATGTCCGGCGCCTCATCGGCCGATGGGCTGGCTTTGCGGAAGCGCCAGGTGTCCTGAAGTTGGGAGGATCCAAGGCAGTTATTGAAGTGATCAAAGAAGACGGATTTTTTCGTCGTTCAGAGGCTGTTGAACTCCGTTCTGCACCGTTGACTTTACAGGTTAATTCGTTGCCTCAGGGGATGACTCGTCAGCAAGTGGGACGATATGAGGTCGAGGCTGAGTTGGACCCGCCTGCTTTGAAGCTAGGTGATGCGGCNCAATTGACGATTCGCGTGACCGGTGCCGGCGATCTCGCTGCCTTTCCCATGCAGGCACCTCCGTTACCAAAGGCCCTTCGAGCATTCAATGCGCAGCGGCAAGTGGATCGTTGGCGAGAATCAGAACTGGTGGGCGGTACCCTCACCTGGACGCTACCCGTTCAAGCCACGAGGTCCGGGGCGTTTCAAATCGATGCCTTTTCCGTTCGATGGTTCGATCCTGAGATCGGTCAGATTCGAGAAGAGACTTTAGGTCCGTTCCAGTTAGAGGCTTCGGGTTCGGACGCAGAGTCTCAAGGGGATACTCGGGACCGAATTGGCCCAGCGGTATCCACGTCCNCCGTCAAACCGATCGGTGGACTTCGAGAGCAGGTCGGCGCACCGGTCTGGGCACGAGGTCCGCTGCTCCCATCCATCGCAACCCTTCTGGCTATTTTGAGTCTTTTGCCTCGGCGGTCCAAGATCGAGACGGAGGAGGCGAACAGCGCTTTGACTCGTTTAGAGCGAGCATTGCAGCGGTTGGCGGGAGGCGAGCCTATCCGCGGTTTAACCCGTCANGAACTGCTTCGGCACCTCTCCCAACGACTCTCAGAAAGTGAGATCGAGCGTTTNGATGCTGCTTTGGCCGAACTCGACCGATTGACCTTTGGGGGCCAAACTGTCGCTCAAGAAGAGGCAGAGGCCTTGCTTGCGAGTTGGTTGGAGAGCCTNGGATGATGCTCCTTCTTCTNCTCGCTGCNGTGACGGCGCAAGACAGGCTTGATGCAGGCGATCCAAACGGTGCGTGGGTGATCGTGCAGCAACAGCAAGCGACCGACGCAGTTGATTACTACAATCGGGGCTATGTGGCCCATGCAGCAGGTGAAACAGCAGACGCAGTTCTTAACTACCTACGCGCTGAAAGACTGGGTGGGCCCGACGAGATTTTGAGATTTAACCTCCTCTTATCGGGCGCACAACGACCCATAGAGGTGGATGCAGCACCTCCTTGGCCCCTTGATCTCCCAGCTCCGCTNCCCTCNGGGCTGCCNTTGGAATGGTTGGGATTCATCGCNCTCGTCATGGGNGTTTTGGCTCTGCGTCGTCGGCTTCAAGGAGGAAACTCGATTCGTTTCGCACTCACGGCGCTGGCTTTGTGCGGCTTGTCGGCCTTGGCTCAACTGTCACTTGCGAGTGATCGACGGGCTGTGGCAACGCAGCCACAGGNATTGCGGATGACNCCCGTTTCNCAAGGGGAGTCGTTAGCCCAACTTGAAAGGGGACAGATTGTGCGAGTCTTAAGCCGACANGGGGACTGGATCGAGGTGGCTCAGGGCGATGGNCTCGTGGGTTGGGCAAAGTCTGATGGTATCATTGANGTGGTGACCCCTTAGTCATGTTGAGTCTGCTACTGATCGCCATGCCTGTCGCACCGATGGAATCGACCCTGGAAGAACGCCAGGAACTNCTTCAGGAAAAGCAGGAGGATCTGACCTCTCTATCTCCTGAAGCCTATCAGCAACGCGCAAAGGAAGCCTATGAGCGTGCAACGGGGTTTCTCAAGCGAGGTTTGGGAATCGAAGCGGCTGCTTCCTTTCGGGAGGTGATGGAGAAATACCCATTTTCAACCTTTGCAACGGAGGCAGAATTGGGTGCCGCTGAAGCCGAAGCGGTTCAAGGGAACTCGGAGGCAGCGATTGCGGCCTTTACTCGCTTCATCGAGCAACATCCTACCCATTCCCGCTTGGTGGAAGCACGCTACGGGATTATCAAGGTTCTTGAAGAACAGTGGCCCAGTGATTTCTTTCTGTTGCCGCCCCCGCACGAGCGGGACCTTGAAGATGTGGAGGCGACGGTTCTCGCACTTTCTGTTTTCTTCCGCCACCATCCCAAGGATCTTCGCATCAAGGACTTGAAAGATTTAAGGCAGCGCGCCTGGGCACTACTGTTTAAGCGTCAGCTTTATTTGGCTCGTTGGAACGCAAAACAGGGAAAGCTCAAAGCCGCGCTTCGGCGAGTCGAGAGTGCTCGTCAGCGTTATCCTGCTGTTTCCGAACCTGCAGAGGATACTCGCTGGGTCAAGGACTTGCGTCGTCGGGCTCAGTCGGTGAAGGTTGACGAGAAGGCACCCAAACTCCATCCTTCACGATCTGCTTTTGAAACGGAGCCATCCCTGTGACCAGCCATCGGAAATTACATTTCATCAGCGGGAAGTACCAAGGTGGTACCTACCTTCTGGGCGATGGCGAAGCGGTATCGATTGGTCGGGGCAATGATGTCACGCTCACCCTNTTTGAGGAGATGGTCTCGCGCCGTCATGTGGAGTTCATGAATGGTGATGGAACCGTTCATGTGAAAGACCTGGGCTCGAAGAACGGAACCTTTGTGAACGGCGAACGGATCACGAAGGCTGAGTTGACCCTTGGGGATCGCATCCTCATCGGAACGTCGATTGTGCGGGTCGAAGAGGTGGCAGCGGATGAGNTNGAGGNGNCCNCNGTGGACGTGACCAGTCTCGCNGACCGACAAAAAGCNGAGGATGAAGCTCANCNTTTGACGGTCCTGCCTTCTGCCGANAAATTGCAGCAGACGGTGGTCTCCCACGCCAGTTTGGACGCACTCCCGTTCGATGAGACCGGTCTGACGCTNAACCCGGTCGAAGCCGAACCCACCGCCCATGAAACGGTGAATTTAGAAGATCTCGCCGTTAAACCAGCACTGCCGGTTGTTGAGCCTGTGATGGCTCTCGGTGGTGAGCATGAAGCCGAGATCGATGAAGAGCCAACCATGGAACCGATGATGGCCGAAGGGCATGAAGACGATGACCTTGGCGATCTGGCTGCCGCTGCTTTNGCNGCACTTCACGACGACGATGATGAAGACGACGAAGTCACATTAGCGATGGCTGACGAAGACGTGATCGATCCCTTGGTTTTTGAGGGTGAAGATGAGTTGGCTGATCTGGCAGCAGCGGCTCTCGAAGCTTTGGATCATGGTNAGACGGCGTCCGATCNGGAGGATGATGCCGATGGGATCGCTGATAACGATGTGGTCGTCGATGAGGATGGGACCGCCGATACGGATGTGGTCGATGATGCCGAAGCCAGCGATGACGCCGAAGCCAGCGATGACGCCGAAGCCAGCGATGACGCCGAAGCCAGCGATGACGCCGAAGCCAGCGATGA
>NZRT01000055.1 GCA_002696345.1 Myxococcales bacterium | reverse complement strand
GCCCGTCATTTTCGTTACGCTTTGCGCCTCCTCCACCGGCGACCACCAAGGGCGTGTTGTCGGCCAAGGTCACAAAGGTCCCTCCGCCTCCACTGGCCTCGGGTCCCGAGGCATTGCGGGCTCCTCGCTGTCCGACCAGGATCTTCAACACCTGCCCCCGCTGCAAGAGGAAGGTTCCTGCCATACGAGCGCCGTAACTCTCGTTGTTTTCCGAGCCCTGGGCGCCTCTCGCCTCGATCCGGAATCGGCCCGTGTGGGGAACCGTCCAGCGCTGAATCCCCCCCTCGACCGTCACCGTTCCGGCCATGGGCGCATCGGGATACGCTTCGTCGCACTGCTCTTGAGAGGGGCCAAATCGACCGGTTTGACCGCAGTTCGTGAATGTGAATGGACCGTTGGCAATGCAATCGTTGGTGCAAAAATCCTCATTGTTGTCATTGAAGTCATCGCAAGCTTCAGCCTCGGGGTTTCGAAAACCATCGCCGCACGTGTTCTCGACGCAGTTTGCAAGACAAGCATCTTCATTGCTGTCGTTGCCATCATCGCAGTCTTCGCCCTCGTCGATGACATTGTCGCCACAATGCGCTTCTTGGCAGTCCAGGCGACATGCGTTGGGCACATCCGCCGCATTTAAGTCGCCATCATCGCAAGCCTCTTCCCCTCGCCACAGAACACCGTCACCACACACAGCCGGCCGGCAAAGGTTGGTGCAGGCATTGCCTTCATCCCGGTCGCCATCATCGCAAATTTCATCGGGCTCTTGAACGATGCCGTCGCCGCAGGTTTGCTCCTCGCAATCCTGAGTACAACCATCGACATTGTCGTCGTTGCCATCATCACAAGGCTCTCGCCCCTCCCAGACAAACCCGTCGCCGCAGACCGCGATGCGACAACCGGACACACACACATCNGTGTCNACGGCATTGCCGTCGTCACACTCCTCGAAGCCAGGCTCACCAGCCCNCAANCCCTCACGGAGAATCCCATNNCCACATCGNGCCGGCACACANGCATTGGTGCAGCCATTGCGGGGATTGNCATCGCCATCATCACAGGTTTCGCCCTCATCCACGCGCCCATTGCCGCAAGATTCGGAGCGGCATTGGTCATCGCAGCCATCACCGACCTCTTGGTTACCATCATCGCAGCCCTCTTGACCCTGCTGCTGAATGCCATCGCCGCACCGAGCCGGAACACAGCTGTTGGTGCAAGCATCGGTGTCGATACGATTGCCATCATCGCAGCCTTCACCGGTATCCACGCGACCATTGCCGCAGGCTTCCCGGAGGCACGTCCCGCTGCAGCCGTCACCGGCCACTAAGTTACCGTCGTCGCATTCCTCAAAACCAAGCTCCTCCGGGCCCACATCCTGACGCCAAATGCCGTCGCCGCAGATCGCGACTTCGCAGGTTCCTAAGCAGGCGTCGCTTTGCTCGGCGTTGCCATCATCACAGGCTTCCACGCCCACTTGAACCTGCCCATCGCCGCATCGAGCCGGCGCGCAGTTGGCGAGACACTCGTCGCTGTCGATGGCGTTGCCGTCATCACAACGCTCCCCNGCTTGAACCACGCCGTCGCCGCAGCTGGCGGGCTGGCAATTGGCGCAATCGTCGGTGGGGTTTTCATTGCCATCATCGCAGCCCTCACCAGGACCCAACACGCCGTCACCACAACGATGAAGCTCACAGGTGTTACGGCAGGCATCGTCATCGATNGCGTTGCCGTCGTCACAAGCTTCGTAGCCATCAATCCCCTCACTCAGGTCGCTTCGGACCACGCCATCGCCACATCGAGCCAGGGTGCAATCGCTTAAACAGGCATCCTCATCGAGTGCGTTCCCATCGTCGCAAGCCTCAAAGGTGGGTGCNCCCTCGGAAAGATCAACGCGTACAATGCCATCGCCGCAAAAAGCGANCTGGCAGGTGGAGAGACAACCATCGGTATCCACATCATTGGCATCGTCGCAGGCCTCATACCCTTCAGCGCCAACATCAAGATCCGTTCGCAGCACACCGTCGCCGCAGATAGCCGGGGTGCAGGCCCCCGTGCAGCCATCGGTTTGCTCTAAGTTCCCATCATCACAAGCCTCGCCCNGCTCCAACTCGCCGTTGCCGCAAGAGGCCTCTGTCTCNCGAACCACCACTTGCTCACCGGGACATCCCAAGCTCAAGAGCAAGGATACGCCCAAGCCCGTACTCGCCAATCGCACCATCATGACTCGCTCCTCAGGACAGAGCATAGACGCTGGCGCNGTCGCCGGAAAGGGACCACGCTATCTTGACAGTATGGTGGCACGAAGACCAACCTCCACCACCTCGGTTTGGAGTTGGTCATGCGTTACGCTTCCCTTACTTTTTGCTGCATCTTCTGGCTCACCGCTTGTCCCAACGAACAAGTGGTGGTGCGAGACATCCCGACCGAGTGTGGTGACGGACAAATCGAGATCGGTGAAGACTGCGATGATGGCAACGACGTGGCCGGCGANGCCTGTACCAATGACTGTCGGCTCGCCACATGCGGCGACGGGGTCACCCGCAANGANGCGGCNGTGGGCGATGGTGGTTACGAAGAGTGCGANGACGGCAACGGTAACGATGGTGATGCCTGTACGGGCCTCTGCCTCGTGGCCCGCTGCGGTGATGGCTTCGTTCGCAGCGACCGAGGCGAGGGGGAGGAAGGCTTTGAAGCCTGCGACGACGGCAACAGCAATGATGCGGATGCCTGTCTTTCCAACTGCCAGCCCGCTCGCTGTGGAGATGGGGCCGTACGGGAAGGCTTTGAGGGCTGCGACGACGGCAATGCCGTAAATGACGACGGGTGCACCGATGCCTGCACTCTGCCCACCTGCGGCGATGAGATCGTCCAAGAGGGTGAAGCCTGTGACGACGGCGACCGGGACGACCGAGACGGCTGCCGCAGCGATTGCAGCCTGGCCCGCTGCGGCGACGGCATCCACCGCACCGATGTGGCCGATGGCGAGCCGGGCTTTGAAGCCTGCGACGACGGTAACGATGTGGACCAAGACGCCTGCAAATCCGACTGTCGTTCCAATGTCTGCGGCGACGGGATCATCGGCCCCGGCGAAGGTTGTGATGATGGCAATGATGCAGCCGACGACGCCTGCCATCGCTGCCAGCCCACCCGCTGTGGAGACGGCCAATTACAGGCTGGGGAGGCCTGTGACGATGGCAACCGCCTCGACGACGATGCCTGCCTGAGCAACTGCGCCCCGGCCCGCTGCGGTGATGGGGTCCTGCGACGAGATTTAGCCCCCGAAGATGCCAACTATGAGGACTGCGACGATGGCAACGGGGTGAACCAAGATGGTTGCCTCAATAACTGCAGCTTGGCCCAATGTGGTGATGGCGTTCGCTCCAACCTTGAGGCCTGCGACGATGGCAACCGGGTGAATGATGATGCCTGCACCAATGACTGTCGTGAGGCTCGCTGTGGTGACGGTATCCCGCAAGAAGGGGAAGCCTGCGACGATGGCAACCGCCGACAAACCGACGCTTGCCTGGACAATTGCGAACTCGCCCGCTGTGGCGATGGTGTGACCCGAAATGACCTGCAAGAGGGGGACGAAGGGGCTGAGGCCTGCGACGACGGCAACCGGGTCAACGAGGACGCTTGCACCAACGCCTGTGCTGCCCCCCGCTGCGGCGATGGGATCCTTAGCTTCTGGGAAATCTGTGACGACGGCAACGACATCGACGACGATGAATGTTCCAATCGCTGCGCCCCGGCGGACTGCGGCGATGGGATCGTGCAAGCGGGAGAAGCCTGCGACGATGGCAACAACCGCAACAGTGACGCCTGCACCAACGGCTGTGTGGAAGCCCGATGCGGCGACGCCTTGGTCCAGGTGGGCGTGGAAGAATGCGATGACGGCAATCGGGATCAAGCGGACGCCTGCTTGAGTGACTGCACGGCCGCTCGCTGTGGTGATGGACAGGTGCACGAGGGGCTGGAGGATTGCGATGACGGCAATCGGGAGGATGGCGATGCTTGCCTGAGCAATTGCCGGATCGCTCGCTGTGGCGATGGGGTGATTCAGGTCGATGTGGAAGCCTGTGACGACGGCAACAATGTGGAAACCGATAGCTGCTTAAACAGCTGTGAGGCTGCCACGTGTGGGGATGGTCTGGTTCAACTTGGGATGGAGGAATGCGACGATGGCAATCAAATCAACACGGATGCCTGTTTGAACACCTGCGATGAAGCCCAGTGCGGTGATGAGATCGTCCACGAAGGGGTGGAGGGCTGTGATGATGGGAACAACGAAGACGATGATCTCTGCACGAATGCGTGTCAAAATGCTGCGCTGGGATCAGAGCCACGTCCGGCTCAAAACTGTCGCTCGGTTCTGGCCGACCAACCGGAGGCAGGCTCTGGGTTGTATTGGTTGGACCCCAACGGTGGCGAGGGGGATGACGCCTTCCAAATCTACTGCGATATGACGGCGGCTGAAGGGGGTTGGGGACTGGTTTATGTGATGTGCCAAGATGGGGGCGGAGATGCGCGTCGAAGCAGTCTCTCTCATGATATGCCTATTCAACCCAACATGTCCCATCCCGTGACCAGTGTGCCCTACAACGTCGTCGCCGCCATGAGCCCGGATCGGGTACGGTATGGAAGTAGCTTCGGCGAGGAGCCGGGCTACCTGTTTAATTGGTCCAGCGCGACCTCTGGCGGCAACCATCTGCAGATCCTGTTGGATGGGTCGATGGCGGGCGGGAATTGCAATCGCTGTGCAACCTATGGACGCCCCCTCGAGGGCTCCTCCGGAACCTCATGCACGCTCTACAGCGTCCACAACAACTGCAACACCCCCGCCTCTGAGAGCCACGATATTCCGACACTGGGATGCACCTGCCAATGGGTTTGGCATGACGATGGCATGAAATGGGGTCAGATCGACCGCCTCGATAACTACAACGGGGTAAGTCACTTGGGTGCAGCCAATGGTTGGAACCATGATCCCCAAACGGCGAGCGGCTGCATCCACGTTTACGTTCGATAATCATCACCGTCTTCAAAAGGGTCTCCATGCCCCCCTGAGATCGGCTTGATCTGTCGCTAGTAGTTGAGCTTCAACCCGGCCATGAGTCGACGAGGCGCGCCAGGGCGAGGCCCGTACGGGCGCAAGGAACTGATGTAGACGCGGTCGGTCAGGTTGTAAGCAGTACCGTAGAGACGAAACCGCTTGGTGATATCGTAGGTCATGCTCAAGTCGTGAATCAGGTGCCCGGCGATACGATCGGCCCCTTCGATCTCCCCTTGCCCCGCACTGTCTCGCTGTTCACTGCGGCCTTTGCTTTGCCAACTGATGCCGAAGGGGGCTCTGGAGAGGGTCACGTTGAGGCTGCCGAGAAGACGGGGCACATACGGCAGTTCATCGCCAACTTCCACCTTACCAAACGGCTGAAAGCTGCTTTGGAACGCGTTTTGGAAAGCGGTCTGAGTCCATGTCAGGTTGCCCGTCAACTCCCCTTTGACCCCTGCGCCGAAGTCTTGTTTGAGCTTAGTCATCAGTTCCGTGCCGTAAATCAGAACCTCACCACCGTTGAACTGTTGATTGAGTTGGGCCGTACCGCAGCCCTGGGATTGACTGCACCGGGCGGTGAGATTGTTGTAATCGTTCAGAAAACCAATCACCTCCACATGATATCGGTCATGAAACCAGCGAAAGCCTGCTTCGTAGTTGGTAGCGGACTCGTGCTCGACATCTGGATCCTGCCCTGGATTCACCGGGCTAAAGCCCCGATACACACCCGCGAGTAAACCGATGGGCGCCTCGCCGGGCCGCCAGAATACGCCCATGCCTGGCAAGGGAACGATTTGTGTCCGCTCATCTTTTCGCTCTCCCCGTAGCCGGTCGGTAAATCCATTTTGAATCGCTTCGACTCGTAGCCCAGGGGTCAGCCACAACCGCTGCTTCCAGGCCAACTCGAGGGTACTGTGAGCAGCGAGAGCACGGGCCCAGCCAAGATTGGCAGACCCCACAATCTCAGCGCCGTCGGTCCGCTCTAATTGCCCCTCCACCAAGCGATAGGGATCTTCCCGTTGATCTCTTTCCACCTGATCATTGTGGAGTCTAAGACCGCTTCGCTTGATGATCTTCCAGTCTTTCATCCGCCATCGCCACGAAAGATCTGTCTGCAATCCCTGACTGTAAAAATACCGATCGTTCCCCCCGAGCATCAGCTCTTCAGGACGACTCATGCCGCTCTCCTGCCCCCGCAAAAGTGCTAAATAAACCGCCGCTTCGCCTTGGTCCGAGGCCTGCATCAAGTCTTGTAGACTGGGTCCCCCCCGAAAGTGCGCCACCTTGTACCAATCTCGGTGAAAGCGGTGATGGTAGAGCGTGGACTCCAGCGACTTACCCGGTCCGAAACGAACCCGATGCCGAAGGCTACCCCGCAGGTGTTCCCAGCGCATCCGGTCCAGTTTACTGGCATCATAACGCTGAAAGGGCTGACTCACGGCGTCGTCAACGTGCACCCCCAAGTAACTAGAACCCGAACTCTCATCGGCATAACCGAGGCGCAACTCCACATCCTGCCAAAGGCCCGGTTTGGGCGGATTTCCCCAACCCAACTTCATCAACCATTCATTCTTTTCAAAACCACCCGCTGGGCTGCCGTCGGAAAAGGTTTTGAAACCATCGGCGCGCAAATGCACGCCCTCAAGCAAACTCGAGAAGGCGCCGCTTCGGTGCCCTAAGGCCATGTGTCCTTTCATGGCATTGAAACTGCCGTAGGCTAAATCAATCTTGGCGAGAGACCCTTCCCTCGGCGTCGTCCGACTGATCATATTGACCGCACCCCCGATGGTTTGAGGACCATAGCCAACGGCCGAAGGCCCCTTAAAGACTTCCACCTGTGTCATGCGAGTGGTCAGCGGAAAGAAGTACGCCGCCGGTGCGGCATAAGGGGCTGGTCCAACGAGTATTCCATCTTCAAGAAGAGTGACTTTCGCGCTGCGTTCAGCACTCGCTCCGCGCAAACCGATGTTCGGTCGCAGGCCAAAGCCCTCTTCATCACGAGCGTAGACACCCGGCACCTTGGCAAGAATCTGATGCACGTCATCCTCTTCGAAACGCTCCAACTCCTCTTCATCCACCTGATGGACGGATCCAGAGGTCCGATTACGGCGATCTTTCTGACCCACAATCGTGATGCTGCCATCAGCAGCAAGAAAGAGACTAAGCAGCAATGAAGTGTTCATTTCTTGGCAATCCATCGACTGGGCGGGGGGGTTTCGGGGCCCGGTAGGATCCAAGTTCGATCAAAACTCCAAAGGTTCACCTGAGTCAGGTCTACCTCGGGATCGATCAACACTTGCGGCGCTCTTCCATTCAGGGAGGCTTCGACATCGGCATAGACAGCGACATCGAGCTTACGCTCTCGGGCAAACTCTTGCGCAATGTGACGGGCCATCTGCACCACCATAATAGGCTGACAACTCATCTCTCCAAGTTGTCGCCAACTTAAATAACGCTTCGGGTTCACATGCCAAACCCGACCACTGGCTCGATCTTTCACTCGATAATCGAGCCCAGCGTTCTTTTCGCGCACCATCACTCGCCACGAAAATCGCATCCCATGTTCATGCCACAGCACGTTGCCTGGCACGATCAAATTGCGCAGAGGAAAGAGCCCTTGAAAAAGAATCCAACAGGACAGGGCGACCCACAGCAATGGACGTGGTTTGCTCCGCGGTGGCGGTGCCTCGTCTTGCAGAACATCGCCTTTCCACCCGCCAATTCGTTCCGCTAAACGCTGAGGCCAGTCCGGAGCGAAGAACAAGGTCGTGGTGATCATCATGATCCATGGAAAGAGGCCGATGTTGAACAGCAGATGGGTCATTAAATGAAAGATGATCACGACCAAATAGGCGAATGGCCTCGAACGGGACCACATCAGCCAACCGATGATGGTGGCGTCGAAAAGAAAGCCCCCCCAACTCATGGCGAGCGGCATCCAAGGAAACTGATTCAGCCAACCGATCAGCGGCGTTTCGGTTCGAGAGGCCAACCAAAGATCCATGGGTTGGCCGTAGAGCAACCAATCGGAACCGATCTTGGCTATGGCTGCATGAACGTACACCACGGCGACCTGAAATCTCAGAATGTAGAGCATCCAGGCGGGTGCGTGGCGCAATCGTTGATCACCGGCGCGGCGACCGTCTAAGCCATAGGCATGTCCGAGAGGCATCCAAGCCGTCAAGAAGGTCAACAAGACCACCTGGTAATAATGGTTGAGATAGTTGGTGGCATCCATGAACTGCGCCAGCGTGAAGCCAACACAATAAAGGGCGACACAGAGTCGAAAGCGCCAACCGATCAATATGGCACAGGCGAGAACGGCCAGAAAGCCATGGTGCAAACTGACACCAGCAGGCGTCCATGTGGGCGCCCAGGGGGCAACGAGGTATTTAAAGAAGTAGCTCGACTCCCCGAAGTGAACGGGGATCCAGCCTGAGGTTAAGTACCGGAGCTCGGCGTAAAGGAGTAAACCCCCCAGCAGAACGCGGAACGCGCCTAGACTACGAAGATCGACCGGGCGTGCCAGTCGCTCAATCATTGTCCTGTAAACCCTCATCGGGCAGTTCGAGGTTGAGCAGGCTCACCAGTTGACTCTTGAAGAGCGTCGTGATGGCGCGGACCTTCGTGTGGATCGCCTCGACCTTTGCCGGTTGGCTCACCACCAACTCGGCTAACGGAGCGGTCTCTGCCTGCAAGGCTTGGATCGCTGCCTCCGTGCTGCTTCTCAACTCAGTGGCAAGGGTCGCCCCTTCATCACTGTGCTCATCGAGAACCGCAAAGAGCCCACCGTCCTCAAAGGCGGTATGGAAGCCTTCGAGGTTTGCAATCAGTGATTCTCGCGAGCGATTTGCCCACGGGTGTTCGACCCGTTCCGGGCAGTTGTCGTTCTCACAGTCGGGCGATAATCCGCCAGGGATCGCAAGTTTTGCGTCCTTGACCTGTTGGTCGACGTAGAACATCGCCGCTGCCACCTGGTCCAAGGGGCAGCGCTCTTTGTCAAAAGCCGAGCCATCGGTTCCGGCGGACTCGATGACGGCAGAGTAACCCTGCCATGCTGTGTTCAGAGCGCTTGCATCTGCGATGAGGTTGGCGATGACCGCATCGGCGTAAGCCCACCGACTGCGCGCAAGACCTTCTTCGCCCAGCGCGTCGAACTCGGGCTGCAAACCCACCAGTGCGATGCAGGTGGTCTCGGTCGGTGCATTGTAGAGAACATACTCCAAAGCATCGAGACCGTAGATACTGACCAGTTTTGCGTCGAACCAGTCGGGATTTTTCTCTGACTGATCCACGTAGGCTCGTTCGATGGCGCAGGTATTGGTCAAGGGCCAGGAGTGAATCTCTTCTCCCCAGCCTTCACCGCCTGCATAATCATCGGCCTTACCTGCTGGACCAAACTGCAACGCTTCCAAGCGCTGCCAAGCGTCCATACTTGCGCCCCAGGCGGCCTTGGACGCATCGAGATCACGAGATTCCACGGCCGTCTTCAAATCATTGAGACTCGAGACGAACGCGGATTGATACGGCAAAACGGCGCCGGTAACCACAGTCACCGCCGCCGCTTTCCGATCAAAGCTCTCCCCACCCCCCGGTCCAGCGTCCGGAGACTCATCATGGTGCTCAGAATGACAAGCCCCTAAAATAACCAAACCGAGGAGTGGAAGAAAGACTCTCATGATTTACCAGCCTTCAACGTTCGCTGAATCGAACCCGTAGGCTGCGGCAAGGATGTCACGAGCCGCACGCAGGTCGTCTGCGTAGGTGTCGAAACCATCCTGGCCAGGAAGCTTCGGCGCTTCACCCAGCAGGTTGTGGAAGGCAATGAAGTTCTCAACCGTGACCGGGCTGGCCGGGTTGAACTGAAGACCCAAGGTGAAGCCCTTCAACTCGCCCCAGTGCTTCGCGTAGTTGGCGTAGGGGAGGGTATCGGCAGCCAGATCGCCCAGGCAGTCATTGATGTAGTGAACGCCCGTTGCAGCAATGGCCTTCTCCCAGGCAGCGACGATGGTGTCACGGTGCCCCTCGAGGGTGGTCATTTCGGCGGCGGTGAGGGTTTCCCCTGCATTCTGGATGAGGTAACGACCGGCGATGAAGTGATCCATCGCTTCCTTGGTGTAATCGGTCTTCGCCGAATCCTGGCTGTCACGATCACGCTTCGCAGCGTTGATGGAGTGACCCCAGTTGACTTCGGTCTTCAGGTCGATCTTGCCGTCGCCATTGGTGTCGTGGTGACCTTTCCAGTCTTCCCGTCCACCTTTGCTGGCAATTTCGTCGTCGGTGTAGTCGTTGAAGTTACGAGCAGCACCGAAGTAACCGAAAGCTTCGTCCCAGGCGTGAGCGAGGGGGCTATAGGAATCACCATCCGCCACTGCATTGCTTGCCTTCAGCCCTTTACCGTCCACATCGCTGCCCAGGTAGTCGTCGGTGCCCTGGCTGAAGCCGATGGCACCCAAGAGGAACTTCTGGAAGAGCTGCTGGAGGTCGTGACCCTGGTCGTTCAAGAACACCTTGTCGACAGGCTCGTTGGTGATGGGGTTCACAGGTAGAGTCCCACCCGTGGAGCGTTCCTGGGCGTAGTTAGCGAGCAACTCGGCCCAAACGTTGATGAGGGCGGCCGGAGAACTTGCGCCGATCCAGCCATTGAAGTGGCTCTCACCTTCGGCGCAGTTGGGATTCTCGCTCGCCTTGGGCGACTGGGGATCCCAGCAGCGGTGATCGGTCTTGGGATCGTTACCAGCCAGCTTGCCCTTCAGGCTCTTGCTGCTGATGTCGCCCCAGTTGGTCTGCAGTGCCGGCAGGCGAAATACCAGACCGTGAGGCATCTCGGCGCCAACGGCGGGGTCGTACTCATAGTAGAAGTTAAAGGCGTCGAGAACGTCCTGACGAGTGGCGTTGCCAGCATTGGCCTGGTCGGTCAGGCCGCCCATCCAAGCCTTCATGGCGGAGATCAACGCCTGACGATGGATTTGACCGGTGTTCGAAACGCTCGAACCCTCGCCGCCGCCCATGTGCGCGAACTCGTAAGTGGTGGGAGCTTCTGGGGTCGTGGTGCCTGCATCTTCCACAGGGGTCGTACCAGCATCCGCCGCCGGGGTTGTGCCTGCGTCCTCATCGTGATCGTGATCATCGCCACTGGGGCAACCAATCAACAGTCCAGCGATCGCAAAGGCGCTAAATCCTCTGATCAACTTCGATTTCATCAACATTTTCATTCAACTTTCTGCCCATCGGGCTCTTTGTATTTGATGATCCGTAAGACGGTCTAGGACCGCTTGCGGGCTCCCGATGTCTCTGTTTCGTCCGGTTGTCAATATTGAAATTCATTATCATTATCAATATTAGCAGTATTGATTCTCATTATCATTAGGTTTAGATTAAACTCGTCGACTTGCAAGAGGGCGCCGTGAGAAGAACCCAGATTGATGCAGGTTCCATTTTCCGGGAAGCGGTGCGCATGTGCACGTTTGACCACTACTTAGCAGACGATGTCTCCCGGGGAACCAACGGGCTGCGTCGTGACGAAATGGTGACGGTTGCTAGAGACTCCGGGCCGCCAACGGTTCTGCTGGTGCACAAGGACGATAAAGTTCCGGGGCTCTAACCGAATCCGGTGATCTTCCCGTCCGCCAAATCAATCTTCTGTGCTTGGGACTCCCGTCAGCAGTCGCGTACCCCAGTAAGGCCTGCAACGTTCCCCGAACGCATGATGGGAGATAAAAAGCGGGTTCACGCATTCTCAGAAGTCTCTGCGCGCCGGACGGACGAATCGTTCTGATAAAAGTCGATATTGCCATCGAAAGTGATCACTCAAAAGTCGCTTTGATCGTTTATTCGGAATTTAGTTGTTGAATTAATCGTTAATTCGATTATTTCGTTCACCGTGCTCACCAAATACGGA
>NZRT01000054.1 GCA_002696345.1 Myxococcales bacterium | reverse complement strand
TCTTGCTTTGAGGTGGAGAAAAAGTTCGAGCAGTGAACTAGTTTTTTGGACTGCTCTAAAATGGCCTTTGTTATATTTGGGTGCGCATGCCCAAGACCGCACACTGCAATACCCGATAGAGCATCTAAATATTTATTATCTTCTGTATCCCAGAGCCAAGAGCCTGATCCATGCGAAATGGAAAGCTCACGAGTACCGTAGGTGTTCATTACATTGTTCATTAATTTGATAGCAACTTCAGACTGAGTAATGTGTAAAAGAAATGAAGAAACAAAACCACTCTTTAGATACAATATACACGGTCAAATTTTTATCGCAATATGATAAAGATGAAAAGTAATTAAAAAATCAGAGACTAGACTTAGGGTATAATACGCAAGTTAGAGATTTGGTATTGGATGAAATTATGAACACGATGGAACTCATTAAGAAGCAAGTAGAGGAGAACTCGATTATCCTTTACATGAAAGGAAGCCCTAATCAGCCCCAGTGCGGATTTTCGGCGAGGACTGTTCAAGCATTGATGGAGTGTGGCCAAAAATTTGCTTTTGTTAATGTTTTGGAAAATCAAGAGATAAGACAAGATTTACCAAAATTTGGACATTGGCCAACATTTCCTCAGCTATGGGTCAATGGGGAATTGGTTGGCGGCTGTGACATAGTTACCGAGATGCATAGTGAGGGAGAGCTTAAACCTCTGATTGATGAGGCAATTCAAACTCACTCGTAAAATCTAATCTCAATCGCTTAGTTTTGTCTTTGTGCGTAACTGCAAATGATAAGGATTATCATTCTTATTGACATTCTAAATAAGAATAATTACCATTCGCATGCTAGAGAAGGTATTCGCTTTCTCGCAAACTATTTTAATGGAGTAAAACCAATTATGAACTCATTCATTTCTAAACTAATGATGTTATTTATGGCTTTGATTTTGGCTGGCTGTGGAAGTGGTGATAATACGCCGCCTGATGCTGACGGAGACGGAGTCGAGGATTCTTTAGATGCTTTCCCTAATGATCCAACAGAAACTGATGACACTGACGGTGATGGAGTTGGTGACAATGCGGATGCTTTCCCGACAGATGCGTCTGAGACAACCGATTCCGACGGTGATGGGGTTGGAGACAATGCGGATGTATTTCCAAATGATCCATCAGAGACAACTGATACTGATGGCGATTCTGTTGGAGATAACGGTGATAATTGTCCAGCAGTTGCAAATACTGATCAAATTGACACTGACGCAGATGGAACCGGTGATGAGTGTGATGCAGACAAAGATGGTGACACGTTGGCGAATGAGGTCGATAATTGCCCATTAGTTGCAAACGTAGATCAAATGGATTCAGATGTAAATGGATCCGGTGATGCGTGTGATCCAATGCCAACTGTCTATGCTTACGATAACTCTGCATTCCCAGAATCTGATTCCTCAGTAAGCTACACGGGGCAGACAGCCCGACAGGTTCTAATAGCTGATATGGCTCACTATATGCAAAACATTCTTGTTGAAGATACCGCTGTTCCAGTGGAGGACAAAGTTGCAGCAATGAGTTTTTTCATTTATGGGACTGATGCCGATGTAGCGGATACATTGATTGGTACCTATATAAAGGATTCTGCAAATGTCACGTTAAAAGACTCAGCGACCTACGGAGACATTTCCACGGGTAAAAATCTTCATAAGAAGATTGCTGGTGGCGATGGTGAAGGCGGNGGTGAAACCTCANGNCTNATTGANGGTGAGTTTTTTGGATGGGANGAGGGNAGCCCAACATTGCCAATTGANNTAGTGAATCANTGGATTCAAAAACANGCTGAACTTGCGTCAGACGGTGTNGCGACAATTGTNGTAGATGCGACNGGAGCCTCATCAGCTGCNCACGTNAATGTTGATGCACATGGNAGAAATTATCGTCANCTAATGCAGAAGTTNTTGATGGGAGCNGTGAACTTCTCTCAGGGTACAAATGACTACTTNATGACGAATTTCATTGGAACAAATAGTGAGGGCATCAACTATNTTGCGGCTCAAGATGGAACTAAGTCATATACTTACGCNGAGCACAAATTTGATGAGGGCTTTGGGTATTATGGAGCCGCCCGAGATGGGATGGACTATACGGANCTTGAGGCAAGAGCAAAGAGTGGTCGGGATGAATACAAGAATGGATATCATGACTCAAATGGTGATGGCATGATCGATTTGCGTAGTGAATATTTCTTTGGACACTCACAAAATTGTGCTAAAAGAGATGCAGGGTCGGCTTCTGGTCCTAATCCAACTGACTTTTCAACTGAAGTTATGATCCCAATATTAGCGGCTCGTCAAATATTAAGTAATGCGGCTAATAAGGCAAATCCAGAACTAACAGAAGCTGAAAATACTAAAATGCAGGAGCACATTCATCATGCGTCAGTCGCATGGGAGAAATGTATTGCTGCTACTGCTGTGCATTACGTAAACGATGTATTAAACGACATAGCTGAATACACTAATGGTGCTCCCGCGAGCGTTGGCAACTTTGAGAATGTTGCAAAGCATTGGTCTGAGCTTAAAGGGTTCGCACTAAGCCTGCAGTTTAGTCCTACATCACCATTTAGAGATGAAGCGGTAACCGCAGTCGACCTAGATGATCTCAAGATGGTGTTATCGTTGATCGGAGATGCACCAGTTTTAGCGGATGGCAGTCAAAATGGTGTGCCAGCTTCTGGATCAGCTGAAGATGCGGTTTATGCGTATGCTGGGAAGCTTGTGAAAGCGCGGTCTATAATGCAAGAAGCATATGGTTTTTCCGATCATAATACCGTTACGTGGTAACGCATTTGGAACATGATCTATGGACTGGTGTAAGTAGTATCATAAAGGCAATGGGCTAACGATGGTTAGCCCGTTGTTTTTATGGCTCAAGAATAGGAATCTATTTATGAACGTACATGTAAAATTATTATTATCCTCTTTGTTAATCCTAACACTTTCAGCTTGTGGCGGTGGCGGTGGTGGTTCCGAACCACCTACTTATCCAGAACCTCCTGCAGACACTACGCCACCAGTGATTACCCTAGTGGGTGCTTCATCTTTGAGCCTAGAGATTGGAGATACGTATGAAGAATTAGGAGCGACTGCAACGGATGATACTGATGGAGACATTAGCAGTGATATTGTGATTGATAGCAGCGCTGTGGATGAATCATCGCTTGGTGATTACTCGGTGACCTATAACGTGTCGGACTCTGCAGGAAATCAGGCAGAAGAGAAAACGAGAATCGTGAGCGTTGTCGAGACTGCAAGTCCAGTTGATACAACACCGCCAGTGATCACATTGAAGGGTGATAATCCTCAAACAATCAATGTGAACACGGCTTATGCTGAATCAGGAGCTACAGCTGAAGACGATGTTGACGGCGATATAAGTGATAGCATCGTAATTGATACCTCCAACTTGAAGACAGATGCTGTTGGTTCTTATGATATTTCTTACAATGTATCGGACTCAGCAGGCAATCAAGCTGCAACAGTGGTTCGAGTCGTGAGNGTGATTGATCCAGCNGCATCAGCGACAAAAACATCTGTTTTGACATCCATTGTTGACACAATTGTGGTGCCAAACTACAAAACTCTATCTGAGAGTGCAGAAGACTTTGCAGGAATTGATGGTCCATTATCTACTTACTGCGATTCGATTGGAACTAGCTCCGAGAACGAGATGCACTTGGCAGCNCAAGAGGCATGGCTCACGCTGATGCGGCATGTTCAAAAAGCAGAGTTGGGTAACTTTGGTCCTGGTGCGAAAAATAATCAAGCACTAAGGAACAATATCAATTTTCATTTTGATGATCAGCAGCTCTCCACATGTGCTACAGATGTAGCGGTCGTCAGAGCTAANGATGATTCATCATATGATGTTTCTGTCACAACTGGAAATCAGCGCAGTATTGCGGCAACTGAGTATTTGCTTTTTAACGATGATTTGAATCACACGTGTGCGTCAAATGTATCCTCGGTATCTGCTTGGAATGAGTTGCCAGATCTAGATCGAAAGCAACAAAGATGTCATCTCAATAAGCTCATTGCCTCCGATGTCGCGGCAAATGCCAACCAAATACATACAGATTGGTCATCTTATAGAGATGGATTTTTAGATCCAGGTGAGATAGGTACTAATTTTGAGTTAATGACTGATGCACTNTTTTATTTTGAAAAAATCANTAAATCTACAAAGNTAAATGGTCCTTTGGGTGTTGACGGTCTTTGCCCTGAAGATAATTTGACTTGTCCTGAGCTTCTTGAATCACCCTTTAGTGAGACGACGCTTCATAATGTGAAAACAAANGCCGAGCAGCTTCTAGAAATTTTTGATGCNGGCTTAGATGACCTAGCAGATGAGACTTCGGGAAATGATTGGTCAGCCACGTTCAAGACGCTTATCTCTGATGTCATAAATGAGATAAANGTTATGGTCGCAGCCGATGGATATGTCTCGTTAAAACATTTTGTTGATCAAATTGATACATCAAATGATGAAACAGCGTGTGCTNATGCATTCAATAATCCGGATGTAGCATCAGAATTTCCTGCATGTAACTTGGCAGGAATGATGAAGCGAATAACTGACGATTTGAAGATTGAGTTTGTGACGTANTTGGGTGTTGATCTTCCTGAAAGCACTGGCGGAGANACAGACTAACTTGAAAAAGTGGAAAANATTAGGTNTTGCTGTAACGTGGCTNGTTTNTGCATCCTTGTGTGTTTCACAGGAACGTGAAATCGTTGAAGTCTTAATTATCGGTGACAATGCTGATCTGATGAATTTGGCGGGCTCGGGGGCGCAAGTTACTCCTGAAAAAGTGCAGTTTCATAAATATTCTGACTTGAATCAGCTGGTAAGNCTGGTTCCGGGTGTCTATGTTCGTGAGGAAGATGGATTCGGATTGAGGCCTAATATAGGCATCAGAGGAGCGACTTCTGATAGAAGCCAAAAAGTTACAATTCTAGAGGATGGTGTCCTAATAGGCCCTGCTCCATACTCCGCGCCAGCAGCTTATTATATAACCAACGCGGCAAGGCTTGAGTCTCTCGAGGTTTTGAAAGGCCCCTCAGCGATAATCAGTGGTCCTCATACAGTTGGCGGTACGATTAATTTACTTACTAGGCCCGTACCCAAAGATAATCAACATTCAATTTCTGCAGAATTTGGCTCAGATGGTTACAGAAAAATAAGAGCGGAAAGTGCACTAGTGAATAGTTATAGTGGAGTTTTAATTGATGCATTGCGTTACGAAAGTGACGGTTTCAAATATCAAGATAACGGTGAGGATACTGGCTTTGTTCGCAACGATATCAATATAAAGCTTCAGCATAAATTTGATACGAGTAATGATCAAATTATTAACATCAAACTTGGGTATGCTGATGAAGATGCGAATGAGACATATTTGGGATTGACGGATTCTGACTTCGCACAATCACCAAACAGGAGATATGCTGCATCTCAATTAGATAATTTTGTTTCCGATCACTCGCAAATTCATGTTTCATACGACCTTCTTTTTCAGGATAAATTAAATGTCAATTCAAAGGTTTATTGGAATGAATTTAACAGATCATGGAATAAATTCGATGGATTTATTGATGGTCCAAGACCTCAGGATGTATTAAGTTCTCCTGAGTCATACAGAAGTGCATATGAAACACTGCTTGGTGTAAGAGACTCAGTAGTTGGTGATTTTACTGATCTCACTATTGATGTCACGGATAATTATCGAGAGTTTAGTTCGAAAGGATTTCAAGTTGATTTACAAACTGAATTGGCCTTTTTAGATATGGATCACTCCCTCAGGTTTGGGTTTAGATATCATATCGATGATGTTAGGAGGCAACATCAACAGAGAAGTTACCTTATGCGAAGTGGCATATTAGTAGATGATGCTCAGGTAAGACCACTTAAATCTGATAATTATGCCGAGAGCAAAGCGATGGCATTGTTTGTTTCAGATGAGATAAATTTTAACAGTTTAAAAGTGACTGTCGGATTGAGGCATGAGGAAATATCAGGTGAATTTGATAACAAACTCAGTGGGGTGATCACGTCGAACAAACAATCGATCACTGCACCTGGATTAGGTTTTTATTATGAAATCAATCAAAACTTGGGTGTTTTGGCGGGTATTTACAGAGGGTTTTCTCCTGCTGGTCCGGGAAAAGAAGGTACCAAAGCTGAGGAGAGTACAAATATTGAGTATGGGTTTAGATACCACACTGATTATATGAATGTTGAACTTATAGCTTTTGAAAGTGACTACGCTAATTTGTTAGGCAGATGTAGAGCATCAGATTCTGATTGTGAGATTGGTCAAGAGTTTACTGGTGGAGAAGCATCAGTTAAAGGTGCTGAATTTATGGTTGGTCAAATATGGAAATTCTCGGATGCGATTTCACTCTCAGCCGATTTTGTTTATACCTATTCAACGTCAAAGTTTCAAAGTAGTTTTTTCTCCAATTTCTCGCAATGGGGACTTGTGAGCGAGGGAGATTCCTTACCTTACATACCTGATCATGTTGGACGGTTAGACTTGAAAATGGACATTAATGATGTGTGGGACGTTGTGGTTTCCTCAAAGTATCAACACGGAATGAGAGAGGTCCCAGGAAGCGCACGCATTCAGGATGATCTCCATACTGATAATTTAAAAACAGTCGATTTAAGTTTTTCAAGATCTATGATTAATGACCTACAGTTTAAGGTTTCTGTTAGGAATGCTTTAAATGATAGATATATCGTCTCACACAGACCCTTCGGTGCAAGACCCAATTTGCCACGCATGGTTATGTTAGAAATGAGATATGATATTTAGAAGATAGAGTCACGTTTATGTATGAGTTATTAGCAGCGCCTGCTGAAAAATTTTTTGATCCGAGCGAGAGAATTTACTGGGGTTATTTACTTTCTGCTTTGGTTATCGCCTCTGCAGCTATATCGTATCAGGAGCGCAGATTCAAGCCTTTAAATCAGCTCCGACGTCTTTTAAATGCATCCTATTGGTTCAATAAATCAACTTTGTATGACGTTTTTCTTATGGTTGTGAACACTATTATGCGACTCACTCTTTTAATCCCCCTCTTTGGGAGTCATGTTGCGGTTACGGTACTTGTAGGTGGATTCTTGCAAGATAACTTTGGAGATGCGCCATCTATAGAGTTTAGCTGGATTTGGATTGCGATAGCTTTTAGTTTTTCCTATCTAATTCTTGATGATTTAAGTAGGTTTTTACTGCACTATTGCATGCACAACGTAGAATTTTTATGGTACTTTCATAAAACACACCATAGTGCGACAACTCTCACTCCCCTCACTATATTTCGAGTGCATCCTGTCGAGAGCATTTTGTACTTTGTAAGACGATTAGTGGTATTTGGTTTTGTAACGGGGGTATTCATTTGGTTATTTTCAAGCAAGTTGACAGGGTTACAAATATTAGGAGTCGATATGTTTGGCTTCTTGTTTAACCTTGCCGCTGCAAATCTAAGACATTCCCATATTTGGATTTCTTTTGGCAAGCTGGAAAAAATATTTATTAGCCCAGCTCAGCACCAGATACATCATTCAGTCGGAAGTAATCATTTCAATATGGGAAGTATATTTTCTTTCTGGGATCGCCTGGCTGGCACTTTTCTGCTTTCGGGAGAAAAAAGAGAGTTAACCTTTGGTATTCAGAGTGATGACAGGAAAACAAAACAAACTAAATCTGAGGTCAACTCTGAGGATGGTGTGGTAGAACAGTATAGCTAGTCAGGCCAAGCGTCTGCTTTTCCAAGGCCTTCTAATCTCCTCCCGGAAGACGGGAAAATTATTGTTACCTCGGTCGGAAAAATATCTATCTAAGGCAACCTCAATCATTGGAAATGCGAGCTCTGACCAAGGGATATCTTCTTCATTAAATAGTCTGACCTCAAGTGACTCTTCAGTAGCATGAAACGCTTTGTTTTTAAGCTCACCTTTGAAAAAGATATATACTTGGCTAATTTGAGGTATATCAAAAATGGCATATAAAGTTGGATCCATAACACTTGCGCCAGTCTCTTCTTTACATTCTCTGATTGCACCTTCAAGGGTTGACTCCTCCATTTCATGAAAGCCAGCTGGCAGTGTCCAAAAACCTTGTCGTGGTTGAATAGCTCTCTTACAAAGTAGAACTTGATCCTGATAGGTTGGCAGAATCCCCACAACAGATTTTGGATTCTGATAATGAATTTTGCTACATTTTTCACAAACAAAACGCAGACGATTATCGCCCTTTGGAATTTCAAGTTTCGTATTTGCGCCGCAGTCAGGACAGAATTTCATAGATCGCTCATAGATTACCGTTTTTCAGTATAATGCACTTATGATCCCACAGATAGTAGAGCGACTGAGTAAATTTCCAGTTATTGAAAATTGTCCGAGCAAAAACAGAGAAAGAAACTCAGCTGCCGTGCTTGTAATTTTAAAAGATTTTAATAGCGAGCCCGCCTTGCTCCTTACAAAAAGATCAAAAAACTTAAGACATCATGCTGGTCAAGTAGCATTTCCTGGAGGCATGTGGGAGGAAGATGATCAGTCTTTACTTCAAACTGCCGTTAGAGAGGCGAGCGAGGAAATTGGGTTATCTGCTGAGTCTATCGAGTGTTTTGCAATGATGCCAAAAGCCTCGCCTTGGCGGCGAGACATAGATGTGACACCTTTTATATCTAGAGCAGTAGAGCCTTTAAATTTAAAAGCTAATGTTAATGAGATAGAGGCAATATTTGACGTGCCGCTGCAACACTTTCTTGATATTAAAAATTATCAATACAAAAGTATGAGCTTGCTTGGAGGTTATCGCGATGCCAACTTTCAACTACCTTTTATTGAGTATAAGGGCAATCAAATTTGGGGGTTCACGCTTAAAGTAATTACAGATTTAGTTGCGTTGATATCGGACGAACCGTTAGCATCAATTTGGAAGTGAATTTCACAACAACATTTGTATATGAGGCGATGATGATTTACCAACTAGGACAAGATAAACCAGATATTCATGAGAGTGTTTTTGTGGCTGAGAGTGCTGACGTTATTGGTAAGGTAATTTTAAAAAAGCAATCCAGCGTTTGGTTTAATGCAGTCATTAGAGCAGACCTTGATCAGATTGAGATAGGTGAAAGAACAAATATTCAAGATGGAGCTGTTCTTCATGTAGATCCTAATCAGCCGATGTTCATTGGAAATGATGTAACTATCGGACATCAAGCTATGGTCCATGGTAAGAGCATCGGTGATAGGACACTGATTGGTATTCACGCTGTCATCCTTGAGGGTGCAAGTATTGGGAAAGATTGTCTGATTGCGGCAAACGCTTTAGTTAAATCAAATGCGGTGATACCTGATGGTTCTATGGTGGTCGGCTCTCCCGGTAAAATAATCAAAGAGATTGATGAGAGAATGAAGTTAATGATAGCTGCAGGGGCATCGGTTTACGTTAAGAAGGCGGCAGAAATGTGTTCTAGTCTCGTAAAACTATAGTT